>JAFGHF010000056.1 GCA_016939375.1 Candidatus Omnitrophota bacterium
CGTAAGTCCGTCCCGAACGAAGAATCTTAATTAGAACTTCTTCGGGATCCCAAAGCTAAGAGAATGTATTGGGAAAGGACCGGCCGTAAGCAAACGAGGTGGGCCTACGCAGGCGAGCTCCGCGAGCCGGAGTAGGCGACTCCTGTTCCGCCCACCAGACTTCGCCTATTATCGGGCGTAACTTATGAAGTAGGCTTCGTCTGGCAGGCCATAATATAATATAATGGGGGCGTAGTTCAGTTCGGATAGAATGCAAGATTGTCGATCTTGAGGTCGCGGGTTCGAGCCCCGTCGCCCCCGCCATACTACGCTATGTATTGGGTGTAGCTAAAGTAGCAAGCTTCGTAAGGCAAACCATAATACGCCATTTTGCTGCGTTGCTGATTGAGAAAGGACTTTGGAGCTAGTAAATCTCAAGAGGGAGGAGGTAGTGATATGGAATTCTTGGCACTGTTGATGAAGTATATTTTGATTGTATTTAGCCTGGGTGGAATATTCTATCATCTGCTGATCCTAAAAAGCCCTGCCAGCAGCGAGAAAATAGAGAAAAGACTAGGCAAAGAGTATGGGGTGAAAACAAGGCTTGTGCCCAAGATCGAGGAAAACAATATGGAACTGCACATGCGCTTGGTAAAAAGCAAAAATTATAACATCTTAGTCATAATATTCTTGATTCTTTTGCTGATAGTTTTAGTCCGTTGATCCCCCATTTTATTTTATTTGACTTTTAGAGGCAAAGCGAATATAATTTATTACACTTTGCCGGGATAGCTCAGGTAGTAGAGCGCGGGCCTGAAAAGCCCGGCGTCCCCAGTGCAACTCTGGGTCCCGGCACCATCCACCTTAGCCTACAATCCTTGCAAAATGCAAGAGGCCGCGGTGGATATTTTGTTAAAAAATGCGCCTAGACTTGAAAAAGATACTGAAGTTTATAGTAATCGGTGCTACCCTTGTATATTTCTTAAGCAAGCTCATTTACCCCATCCACAATCCAGACATCTGGACCGACCTAAAGACAGGCCAGTATATCTTAAAACAAAATACAATACCCAGGGAAGATATATATTCTTACACCGCTGAAGGCGTCTCATGGGTAAACCACCATTGGCTATTTCAGGTGTTCGCCTATTCTTTCTATCGCTTTTTAGGCATAGAAGGAGTGATTTTTCTAAAGATCATAGTGTTTTTGTCGGCCTATTGGCTGCTTTATTTATTAGTTTTTGATAAGAACAACTATGCCCTGCTGGCCGTCCTTTTGTTTTTGACTCTTCAGGCGCAAGAAGGCCAGCTTTTGGCCAGGGCAAGGATGTTTACGCAGTTATTTATAGCGGTTTATTTATTCATATTGCACAGATATAAATATGCGCAGGGGCATAAGAAATGGCCGGTTTTTAGCTTGATCTTCTTCCAATTGTTATGGGCAAACATGCATTCCGGCTCTTATATGGGCATATTTATAGCCTCTTGCTTTATTTTAGGCGAGTTCATCGACAGAAAGAGGGCCTATAGCGAATCATTGAGCCCTATGCCGGGCATAAAGATGAAAAGGATCATAGCCGTAGGGATAGTCCTGATTTTATGTTCGGGGATTACACCTTTTGGCTATAAGATAGCCTTATATCCTTTTGAGCGTATGTATGCTTTAAGGACGATGGGGATAGATGAGTTATTATCTCCGCTGCGGGGCGATATCTTTCTCAGCCGGATGCCCTATTATAAGATTTTACTCGTAGTAACTTTTTTCTCCATGGTCTTTAATATTAAAAGGATGCCCAGTTTCTATATTATGCTTGTATTTGGCCTATTGGCCCTGTCGCTATTCACTAGAAGGGGGATACCTTTGTTTTCCCTTGTGGCCTTTGCTGTAAACGCAATTAATATAAAAGCCATATTTGCCCATATCTGTCTGCCTGTCTGGAAAACAGCTCTGCGGGCAGGTTGGTCTAGAAGGATCAAGCCGCAGCTGCTAAGCGCAATCCTGCAGATAGCAATCGTGTTTTTACTGAGCCACCAGGTTGCTTTAGCCGCTATCGGCTTAGGGCCGGGAGAGATCATCTTCAAGGGGGCGGCAGATTTTATTGTGGAGGCCAAGCCCGAAGGCAATATGTTTAATACCTATGGAATGGGGAGTTATTTCATTTGGCGGCTTTATCCGCAATGGAAGGTAATGGTGGATGGGCGCAATGTGCATAGTAGCGAATCTTACCGCTTTTACCTTGAATCCCTCAAGGGGGAGGGCAAGTTTAAAAAATTAGCCGCCGAATACAAAATCAACTTTGTGGCCCTAGATTACATCTTTCTTACAAAGACCCACTCTTTAATTAAGGAATTATATAATAATAAGGACTGGAAGTTGGTATACTTTGACGATAAGGCGGTAATCTTTATCAAGAATATAGAAAAAAACAGAGGCATAATCAGGCAATACGCAATAGATTTTGAAGACGATACTCCAAGAGAAATCGTACTTAAAGAAGAAAGAGAAAATACATGGCTTAATATAGCTAACCCCGCAAATAGATTGGTAAATATGGCCAATTTATTCAGAATCCTTGATCTGCCCCAACAGAGAATATATTATCTTCGATCGGCGCTAGCGATCGATGCCGATTGTGTTGAGGCATATCGTATGTTGGGACTGGCCTATCTCGAGCAGGGCGGGTTAAAGCAAGCCAAAGAGAACCTCGAGAAAGCGATAGAGTTAAGCCCCGGCGATAGAGAGGCGCATTCATCCTTAGGTTATATTTACGGCGTGATGGGAGAGCCGGAAAGGGCGATAGAGCATCTATGTTTGGCCTTGCGCCTAAGTCCGCCAGACCCCCAAACCATCTACAATTTGGGCATCGCCTATACTGACCGCGAGCTCTATCGAGAAGCAGAGAAGAGTTTTAAAAAAGTATTGAAATTATCGCCAGACTATAAAAAGACTCACTTCCTTTTAGGGGCTGTCCTGGTCTATAGAGGGGCTTTGCAGGAGGCCCGGCTTGAGTTAGAAAAGGCATTGGCCCAGGAGAACAGCGAGCCGCAGATCGAAAAGATTCAAAAGCTATTGGCCGTCATCTCTTCTCGTAGCCGAGAAAAACCAGTGCCTTAAAGCGAATAATCAGTTGCAAGAACAAGCAAATTGTGTTATAGAATAGATAAGCCTTACATGCCGATGTAGCTCAGTTGGTAGAGCAGCGCTTTCGTAAAGCGCGGGTCGGAGGTTCGATCCCTCTCATCGGCTTCTTTTTTTGCCCAAAAGCTCTCCGCAAAATCCACCCTATAAGTAACAGTAAGTAAGAACATCAAAAAAAACATAAAAAAACACTTGACAAAGTAAGTGTGCCAGGATATACTGTCAATAAGCGGACAATTACACTTTTGCGAATGCATACACCTAAGCGTACTCTCTATTTGGGTAAAATGCTAAAAAGCAAAGACTGAGGCAATTTTTTATTTGACTTAAATTAATAACGGTATTAAGATGACTACTGGAGAAATATTAAATCAGATCAAAAACCTAAATAAGGATATTCTCTATTATTGGGAAGCCAGAGGGTATATCCATCCCCGCAAATACCAGCGCGGCCGTGTGGATAAACGCGATTATTCTGACAGAGACTTTAAGGTTATCTCGACGATGTTTAAGTATTACGAAAAGGGCTTTCCTCCAAAGCTGTGTTATCAGAAGGCGATGGAAGAATTGCGCAGGTAGAGCTTAAATGCCCAAGCGCAAAATATGCCCGATCTGCAAGAGAAGTTTTTTAGCAAGTAAATATAGAAAAGATCAGAAGGTGTGTTCGCGCCCAGGATGCCAGCATCGCCGACAACTTGAGAATATGGCGACCTGGCGCGAAAAGAATCCGGGATACTTCAAGACCAGCAGGCACGAGACCTCCTGGGCCCAGCTTTACAGGCAGCGGGCGAGGAGTTGGAGAAAAAAACACAAAGGCAAGATAAGAAGGTATAGAAAAGCGCATAAAGAGGAACAGAAAGAATATATGCGCATGTACATGTACCGATACAGGCATTCATAAAGTAAGGAGGAGGTTAGATGAGAGCATTGATTTCATTGGTGTTGGTGCTCGGAGTTTTAGGGTTTTGTGGTTGCGATAACCTGCCAGAATGGCTGCAGTTTGGCAGGTCAAAGCAAACTTATGTTCCACCCGTGACCGAAGAGCGTGTAGAGGGCACGATCCTGGCTACTGTAAACGGAAGAATAATCACCCTCGAGGAATTTAACGAATATATAAACGCATATAATCAGCAGATCCAGGCTTCCCGGGATATACCAGCTGACGTAAAGCAGGAATATATGCTCACCGCCTACGAGCAAAAGAAGCCTATTTTAGACAGCATGGTCGAAAGAGAGCTTATGATCGCCGAAGCCTTGGACAGGGGCTATGATAAAAATAAGGAAATATTAAACGCGGTCAAGGCCTTAAAAGAGCAGCTTTTGTATGCCAAGATGATCGCTGCTTCCCAGGAGAACTTATCGGCCAGCGCCCAGGAAGTAGAGGCATATTATAATATCTATCGCGATTACTTCGTTATTCCAGAAGAGAGAAGAGTAAGCATGATCTCCGTGGCCAGTGAAGACAAGGCCAATGAGATCTTAATCCAGCTCTTACAAGGGGCCAATTTTGCCGCTTTGGCCAGGCAAAATTCCACTGACAAAAGCGCAAGCAAAGGCGGCGATATCGACTTTATCGTACGCAAAACAGTGCTTACCCCTCCGGACAAACAAACGATGTTTGAAAAGTTCGAAGAAGTGGCTTTTTCTCTCGAGCTAAACAAGCCAAGTACCGTATTTAAAGGGCCTTCCGGCTATTATATAATCAAAGTCACAGAGATAAAAGAGGCCAGCCAAAGGCCGCTTTCGGAAGTCTATGCGGCGATCGAACAGGATATTCTGCTAAAAAAACAAGAAGAGATTCTAGTAAACTTAATCGGCAACTTACGCAAGGCGGGCAATATCACAGTATACGATAATCTATTAAGGAATCAATAATTATGAGTCGAAAGATAGCAATTATCATCGCCATAATCTTAGGGGTCCTGGCGGTATTCTTGACCAATGTCTATTTTCAACAAAGAGAGGCCAAGATAGCAGGGCAGCGCGGCGAAGAGATGCAGGTAGTCATTGCCGCTACAGAGATCACCAAGGGGACTTTGATCAGCCATGGAATGCTCGCATATAGCATGGTGCCCGTGCGTTATGTTCAGCCGGGGGCGCTAAAGATAAGAGACCAGGCCGTAAACAAAGTCGCTCTATCGACCATTATGCGCGGGGAACAGATATTGACCAGCAAGCTATCTTCTCCGGATGTAAGGCAGACCTTGGCCATGATGACTCCTCCGGGCAAAAGGGCAGTGACGATCTCATTAGATGCTTCATCGACGGTAGGAGGAATGATCAGGCCCGGGGATTATGTCGATATTTTAGCTAGCTTTACCAATCCTTCAGTCATATTGACCTTGTTTCAGGATATTTTGGTTTTGGCTATGGGCCAGGATATGGTGGCTGCTTCGGGCGAGGAGGGCCGTAGTCGTACAAGGACCACGACTTCAAGAAGAGAAGCGGTTACTTTGGCTTTGAGCCCTCAAGAAGTGCAGATCTTAAGTGTAGCTATGGAATACGGCAAGATCCGCTTGACGCTTAGGCCAAGGATGGAAGCCGGCAAGGCCTTGCCTAGCGTGGACTTAAGTCAGTTGCCGCCCGTGGTCGACCTGAATACACTATTAAGGTTATATATACAACGGCCCGACCCTAATGCCATGAAGACACCAAGCGTAGAAGTCATCCGCGGACTAAAGAAAGAGATCACCCCCTTACCTCAATAAACGAAATATAGGCGGTGATCTGAGCGGGTTGTCTTGATATAGAAAAGGAGAAAGCCTTGAACAGAAAGCTACTGATAGCGATATGTCTTCTAGCGGCCATTTTGGCTGGTCCGGGGGCATTTGCACAAGAGGAAGAAGTGAAGCTCTTGGTCAATGAGCTTAAGGTTTTTCCGGTAGTAAAGTTAAGTAGGGTAGCTGTGGGCAACCCCGAGGTAGCCGACGTGACGGTCCTCAACGAAAGAGAAGTGATGTTGGTGGCCCAAGAGGATGGCGTGACCACTTTGATCATATGGGACGAGCAGGGCAAACGAGAGTACAATATCATCGTCAAGAAAAAGGATATCGAGGATGATGTGCAGAGGATAAAGAACCTCTTCACCGCCTCAAACATAGAAGACCTGGGGCTTACTGTAGAAAAAGGTAATATATATATAATGGGAGAGGTGGCCAATCAGGTACAGCTTGAGAAAGTCAAGAATATCTTGGGTTCTTTTGATAATACGGTGAATCTGACTAGGGTCCGCGACCGCCAGCCTCTGATCGAGATAGACGTAAATGTATTAGAGGTCGCCTTTGATGACCTAAAAAGGCTAGGCGTAAACTGGAATGAACTGCAGCCTATAACATATTCTGAGCCTTCGGGCCACGATATCGACGGGAAAACGCCAAAATTATGGAGAATATTCCGTTGGGACCGCACTACTATTGATGCCCGGCTAAACCTTTTAATACAGGAAGACCGCGCGCGTACTTTAGCCAACCCCAAATTGACTACTTTAAGCGGCAAAGAAGCTTCATTTTTGGTGGGCGGAGAGGTGCCTTATGTCACCGTTGAGACCGAGGGCAGGACCAAGGTAGAGTGGAAGGATTATGGAGTAAACCTGACGATTAACCCCGAGGCTACTTCAGCCAACGAGATCAGGACGCAGCTTTTGGCCGAGGTGACCGGCTTGGACTGGGGTAATGCGGTCACTCAGGATGGATATAATATCCCGGCCTTAAGAAAAAGGGAGGTCCAGACAGAGCTTTTTCTCAGTCAAGGAGATACAATCTTTCTTGCCGGGCTGATAAAAAATGATGATAGTCGTAATGTAGACAGGCTCCCCTGGTTGGGGAAGGTCCCTATTTTAGGGGAACTATTCAAATCTACTCAGTTTAGGGACGAGCGCACAGAGCTGGTAATCTCGATATCGCCGCGGATCGTAGCTGAGCCAGTAATGGCTTCGGCTGTCCCGCTTGCTCCGGTTACTCAGGCCGCACTCAAAGAACAGGACAGGAAGATGGAGGCTTCCTTGGTTACTCCTTATGCTGAGAAGATAGGAGAGCTGATTTCAGCCAATGTGGTCTACCCCGAACAGGCGCAACAGGCCAATCAAGAGGGGGTGGTAAAAGTAGACATGCATCTTCTCTCCAGCGGTAATTTAAAAGATGCCAAAATAAAAGAATCATCCGGCTACGATTTATTAGATAACTCTGCTCTTTTGGCAGTATTAGGGCAGGCCCCCTACCCTCCGTTTCCATCCAATATTACCCAAAAAGAATTGCGATTGACTATACCGGTAGTATTTAAAAGTTATGTAAAGAATGAATAGGTCTTCGCGAATAATCTCTGTTTTTAGCAGTAAAGGTGGTGTAGGCAAAACTATCATTGCCGCCAACCTTGCCGTCAGTTTTGCCCAATTTGGCCGGAAAGTGGCCTTGTTGGATATAGACCTTCAACATGGCGGCGATGTGGCTAAAATGCTCAATCTAAAGCCCTCAAACACCATTTTCTCGCTCATCAGCTACCTGCCCAAGTTAGACAAAGAAGGCTCGATTAAGAAATTCTTGACCCACCACTATTCGGGCGTAGATGTGTTGCCTGCCGTATCCAGGCCTAAAGAGATTCCCCAGATCACTACCGAGAGGCTACAGGCCACCTTCAATTTACTTAGGAGCGAATATGAGTTTATAATCGTAGATGCGGGTTCATTCTTTACTGATGCCCTTATTCACATATTTGATAATTCCAACTTGATACTTTTGGTGGCTACCCCGGATGTGCTTTCCGTATACCAGACAGAGTGGAGCCTGGATACCATGGAGGGTATGCATTTTCCGCTAAATATGGTCAAGCTGGTGCTTAATCGCGCGGAAAGCAGAGGCGGTGTGCACGGGCAAGATTTGCGCCCGGCCTTACGTTGTGAGGTAATCGCTTCTTTGCCCAGCGATGGGCGCACGGCAGGTATTTCTGTCAACCGAGGCATACCTTTTGTAATGGAGGCCCCACGTAGCAAGATTTCCGAAGCCGTAAAAAGGATGGCTGAGGATTTGATTGCCCGGGAGGACATATATATTGAGAAGCTCGATAGGCCGCAGGTGGCCGAGAAGAGCGCTGCCCATGCAGGTCAGTTTTGGGAAAGGCATGGGCAAAAGACCCCTGTAGAGGCCCCTGTTGATACAGACAAGGATGAGATCATACAACTTAAGAAGGCCGTGCATCAACGCCTGATCGAAGAGTTGGACCTCAAGAGAATGGATGTAGTCAATGTCAGCCGAAACCCGGAAAGAGCAAAACATTTACGGGAAAGGACAGCCAGGGCGGTCTCCAATATTTTGGCTGAAAAAGCGGCTGGGTTGATTTCTTCATATGAAGTGCGCAAAGAGCTGGTACAGGAGATCGTAGACGAAGCTTTGGGCTTAGGCCCACTGGAAGACCTATTAAGGGACCCAGAGGTCACCGAAGTAATGGTCAATAATAAAGACCATGTCTATGTCGAACGTCATGGCAAGATAGAGTTGACCAGCAAGAAGTTTATCAGCAATGAACAGGTGCGTGCGGTTATAGAGCGTATCGTTGCTCCTTTAGGCAGGAGGATAGACGAAAGCGTGCCCATGGTGGATGCCCGTCTTCCTGACGGCTCACGCGTTAATGCTATTATACCTCCACTGTCGCTAAAGGGCCCCACGCTTACTATCCGTAAATTTTCCCGGGAGCGCTATACGACCGAAGATTTGGTCAGGTTTGGTACCATAACCCCGGAAATGGTCGACTTTTTAAGGGTATGCGTGTTATTGCGTAAAAATATGTTGATTTCAGGTGGTACTGGCTCTGGCAAGACCACGTTGCTTAATGCCCTTTCCCAATTTATCCCTAATCGGGAACGGATAATCACTATCGAAGATGCGGCAGAAGTCAAGCTGCGTCAGACACACTGGATATCCCTGGAAGCGCGCATGCCTAATATCGAAGGCAAGGGGGGTGTATCGATCAGAGAGCTTTTCCGCAATTCCCTGCGCATGCGCCCGGACAGGATCATAATCGGTGAATGTCGTGGCAATGAGACCCCAGACATGCTCCAGGCTATGAATACGGGTCATGATGGCTCACTAAGCACTATCCATGCCAATTCTACCCATCACGTCTTAGCTCGTTTAGACACCATGGTCCTGATGAGCGGCATCGAGCTTCCTGTGCGCGCTATCCGCGAGCAAATAGCAGGCGCCATACATGTGATTGTGCATACCGCCCGTTTGAGTGATGGCTCCAGAAAGGTCATGTGCATTACCGAGGTCTCTGGCCTCAAAGGAGAATCGAACGAGATCGAGATGCACGATATCTTTTCCTTTAAACAGACAGGCATTGATAAGGAAAACAAGGTGCTGGGAGATTATAAGACTACAGGCTTTGTCCCCAGTTTTACTGAAGACATGAAAGTCAAAGGCATCGAATTCCCTATCGAAATATTTAAGACAGCCAGAAAACTCGAACTCCCCAACCATAAGACCGGTTCTTAACCCCATCGAAGACCTGTTCTTGCCTCAATCGTAGAAGTGTCCCTAAAGCTGTATTTGATCCAAAATTTTAAACCCATCGCCTAATTCCCTTTCTCTATAACTCGACCAAGGATATTGATAGGGAGTATCTACCAGCCTCCTTCTTACGGGATTCAACTCTATATAGTGAAGACAGTCGATTAGATATTTATCTTTCAAAATCACCTTGCTTTTAAATCTACCTTGCCAAAGGTGCCCTACCTTAGAATATTTTTGGTTAAAATAAAGGGTATAAGTAAGATGCATGCCCTGCACAAACTTGGAGAGGTCTTTAACGGCTTCAATTTGACCTATTAGGTGTATATGGTTGGGCATTAGACAATAGGCATACAGCTTAAATTTGAACCTCACTTTGTACTTTCTAAGAATCTGCAAGTATTCTTTGTAGTCTTCCTCTTCGCGAAAGGTAAGCTGTTTTTGATTACCCCTGGCCATAAGATGGTAGCACGCATTTTCTACCAGTACTCTTGCACATCCCATTTTTCCCCTCCTTTCTACACCTTTATATTATAGACACAGGAAACACAGAAATTCTTGCAATTTATTTGGTTATTTTGGGACAGTTCTCCGTTTGGCCCAAGAACCGGTCTTGCTTGATTTGGGTTGACAAGCAAGGGGTTCTTAGGGTATATTATTGATGCCATGCAGACTACCCAGATAGTCAATATTACCAAGAATGTGATTATAGCCCAGGAAGCTCAACTGGCTGTGACCTTGGACCAGCGGATGAGGGGCCTTTTGGGCAGAGACAACCTGGGACCCCACGAAGCCTTGATCCTTAAGCCCTGCTCATCCATCCATACCTTCTTTATGCGCTTTCCTATAGATGTGTTATTTGTAGATAGAAATATGCTTGTGGTCAAATCTATCGACAACCTTGTTCCAAATAGATTGAGCCCCCTAGTACTATCCAGTATTATGGCCATCGAACTACCTGCCGGAAAAGTTCACCAAACAAATACTCAAATCGGTGACAAAATCGAACTAAAATAGCCTTTGAGTATAGGTTTCATAACTATCTGATTTTAAATAGCTATTTATGCATATAAAAGTTAACTTTGTCTAAAAACCAGTTTTTTGGGCCCCAAAGGGTTTTAATGACAGAAATTTGTCAAAGTAGATATTTAAAGTTTATCATGCACCAAAAAAAACTTGACAAGCCCCGAAAAATAATATATTCTATAGAATGAGAGCCAGTATTGGACAAATGCTTAACTGAGCCTCGAATCTTAACTACATGTTAAACAAAGGTTATTTTAGTATAAAAAAGTTTATTTGGTGAGAAATGAGCGATTCTGATAAAGTTGCCAAAAGAAAGTTTACTAAAGAAGCACTCGAATTCTTAGATGCCCAACTAAAAGAAAAACCTGCTATAAGCTACAGCAGCTTGATCAATGCTATTGCGCATGAGTTTGGGGTAAACATTTCTAAGGCAACAATCAGCAAGAGACTCAGGACGTTGGGCCTTAAGCGCCTGAGAGGGCGCAGAAAGATAGCCCCAAAGGGGACTGGCAAAAGGCCTTCTCACAGCAGATTGTTGGATTGCGCAGGGGCTTTTTTCCTTAAGGGGGCGGAGCTGGAAATAGGGCTCCTGGACGCTATTAATAGCCTCTTTAAGGTCGAAACAGATAATCCTCAGGCCCAGAAGGTTCTGAGGCTGGCTCAGAGGATAAACGCGTTGCTTTTGTATTCTTCTGTATTCGGGCTGTATTCAGGTCAGGAAATAGCCTGCTATTCTCGACGGGGATTGTATTATTTGGCCGAAGAAGAGGTCTTGCCTGGCAGAGAAGAGATCGCCCAATACTTGCATTATTTGAAGGAAAATAAGTTGCTAGTGCCTATAGCTAAAGAGGTTACAAGTAATTGCCCCGATGCTTTGTTTGTGGCTATTGAACATAAAAGCAAGAACTTCTATATCGATACTCAAGCCCGGACTGTATGGCCTAGCACTAAAATACCACCTTTTTTTGCTGCAAGTTTAAGCAAAGCAAAGAGTTATGTAAATAACGCCTTTATAAATCCATCGCCAAAAAACCCGTTGATCTTACAAACGGCCCCGGGATATACTTTTCTGCCCAACGAGGCCTTTAACTTGATCAACTGTTTTGAGTCCGCGCAAAAAGGGCCTATTTCCAAGGTGGAGATATTGGACAGAGAGGGCAAAAGCCTGGAATCTTGGCTAAACTTAAAACCCCAACAAAAGGGGTATTTCATTTTCCCTTTAAGCCCCTGGCAATACGAAAGGTTGCAACAACCAAAGATATTTCGCAATTTTGAGCAGTTTCAAATAGGGCCCAAAAGGGAAAATATGGCCATTGCCGATGCCTATGTCGATTTCTATGACTCGCAACTCAAAGCAAATATTAGACTTAGGACAGCACTGATAAAAAGGGCTAACGAGAATATAGCCTTGGTAACGAATATTTCCCGCTCAGAAGAGAGATATATACGTAAAATCGCTCAGATGTACTTCTCCAGCTGGCCAGACAAGAATATAAAGACCTTCTATGACCTGATGGAAGAGGGGCACGAGCAGGCCTCAAAACGCTCTAAAAACCCGCTCAATCTCAAGACCCTGTTTGCCGGAAGCGGGGAAAAGGGCCCACAGGAAGTATTTGCTTTATTTGTCGAACTGTTGCATCGCTATGCCAAAAACCGCTTTTTCCCGACGCAGATGGAGGAAGAACCCTTAAAAACGATGTTGCAAAACCTATATACCCGGCCGGGGTACCTAAAGATAAAGAAAAACTCTTGGCAGGTGATCCTGCAGCCCTTTACTGACGCAGATCCACTCAAAGATATCTGTCAAGAGGCCTGCCAAAAATTCAACCAGTGTAGCCTAAAGTTACACAATGACAAATGGCTACATATCTACCTGCAAAACAATAAGTAAGAGCATTTGTTAATAGTTACAAAAGTTAGTTATTTACCCTTGCCAAGACCCCCCTTATATGTTATACTTATAGTGCATTCAACAGGGAAGACTCGAAAGGGCAAGTCGCCGAAAGGCGATACGCAAAGCCACGGGCGCTGCAAGAGATTGCAGCATTTAAACTGGGAAAAGACTACAAGCGTAGCCGGGTTGCCGAAGGTAAAAAGGGCAACTCGGCTTTTTTATTTGACTGAATTATAAGCACTTTTATAAAGAACTTACAAAGGCGGCGGAAGATGAGAAGATTTGAGGCGGAAGTAATGAGACGGAGAGAAGAAAACCAATGCTTTGGTCACGGGACCGAAGCTTTATATATATCGCAACTGGCCGGGAAACATTTTACATATAGGGCAGATTATTCATATGTTCAGATGTATGAAGAATCTGCTTTTTTGTTGCTAACCTAAGGGGGTGACAAGATGAGGCGGCTTATTTTTGGCAAGAAAGGTCAGAGCACTTTGGAATACGTAATCATTTGGACAGCGATCATCGCAGCGATATTAGTTGCCGCTAACACAGTATTCAGATCAGCAATAGAGAATGCGGTAGACGAGACATCGACGAAGATAGAAACCGAAGTGCAGAACTTAACAGGTTCAATCGGAGATTAATTTTTGAAAGGAGGCACTACAATGTGGAGGCGGCTTTATAATAGGAGAGCGCAAAGCACAGGCGAATATGCGCTCGTCTTTGCAATTATCCTTGGCGCTATCGTGGCTATGCAGACATATGTCAAAAGAGGCGTACAGGGAAGAGTAAAAGCCGGCACCGATTACATGGCTCGCGAGACCACTACGCTGGGTGACGTGACCCAGTATGACCCATACTACTACGAATCCGACTATACCTCATCCAGACAAAGTGACCAGACCCAGTCGTATACAAGCGGGGCAAGTGGATTGAGTAGCCAAGACGTCAGCACTCGTGAGTCCGGTGGCGAAACTGTTTACAATCGTGCCGAATGGCAGGATGTAAACCCGTAAGGAGGAATTTAAAATGATTAAGCTAAACCGCAAAGGACAAAACACTCTGGAGTATGTCCTTTTGATTACCTGCGTGGTAGTGGCGTTTATTGCGGTGCAGCATTATTTAAATCGCGGTATCCAAGGTAGGGTCCGCGAGGCTTCCGACAATATCGGCAGCCAATTTGATGCCGAAGTAACCACTGCTACCTATGAGACTTCCAGGACGAGCAGACAGCAAGATACGACTATACCTAGTGGACATCCAGAGGGAGGTAATATTACGACATCTACTTTGTTAGAGAACGAAATAACGAGCAGAGACGCTACGGAGAATGTTCCGGCGCCCGTGATTCCGTAAGAGGATATAAGAGGGGAGAGAACAAGATGTTTAGTAGAATTAAACAAAAAAGAGGACAAAGCGTGGTAGAATATTTGATGATATTCTCTACCATAGCTGTATTAACTCTGCTGAGCATCTGTTCTCTCTATCCTCGTGTCTATCAAGCCTGTGAAGACGCATATCAACAGGCTGCGGAGGAAATCGACTAATGATTAAGTTAAACAGAAAAGCACAATCGACTTTAGAATATGCGGTGTTGATCGCGATCGTAGCTGCCGCTTGCGCAGCAATGACCACATATGTGCAGCGGGCAGTGCGCGCAAATATGAAAACCCTTGAGAGGCAAATCAATGTTGAACCTGATTGAGATTATAATATATAATATTAGTATGCTAATAAAGGGTATGATAAGCCCCATGTTAGCTTCCAATAATAGGCCCAGTCGTGGGCAAGTTTTATTGGAATACGCAGTAATATTAGCTATTGTAGTCGCGGCTATATTAGGCATGAAATTATATGTACAGAGAATGTTGCAGGGGGGATATAGAGCAGCCTCTGATCGGGCCATACGTACTATGGTAGTAGCTCAGGGTCTCTATGATGCCCTTCCCTTGCAGTATGACCCCTATTACGAGGAATCAAGCACTATTACGTCCACAGAATCAGATATCACTAAAGAATACCAACCTGGCGGCTCAAGCTCGATTAGGATCGATAAAGATGATACTTCCACCAGTGGCATGCGTTGGGAACTGCCTTATTCAAGATGATGAGGAAGACGATGGTAAGGATAAATATCAATAAAATAGCTCAGGTGATTTTCGAATTCGCCATAGTCTTAGCCCTAGTGGCTTTGGCTTTGGTGATGATGCAATTATACTTAAAGCGCGGCATTCAAGCAGGCATTAAGATTGCTGCTGATGAGCTAGGCCTGCAGCAAGATTCAGTTGAGCTGGATGCCGAATCAGGCGAAGTAAGTGAATCATTTATGCGTGTTGACACTGGTTCCACACGCAGCATAGCCCAGGCCCTAGGTGGACAACACACTTTGACGTTAATAGAGACTAGCGAAATCTTATATGGCGTGAACACATTTTGGAGTGACTTTACCACAGAGGAACCGGAGGATTAAGATGAGAAAACAAGCTATTAATAGAAAGAATGCTCAGGTCTTGATTGAATATACTTTTGTGGTAGTCTGCTTGATCGCGGCGTTGATGGCTATGTCGCATTATGTAAAACGCGCTTTTCAGGGCAACCTGCGTAGCTCTGCTGACCAAATGGGAGACCAATATGAGCCGAAGAAGGCTTCAGGCGGCTTTACTACGACAGTAAATAGAAGAACGCTTACGGAAGTAAGAAACAACGAGCCAGTATCAATAGGTGGCAGAGAAGGCTATGCCACTATTACCACCGAAGATATCATGGAAGACAAAACCGAGCGTCAGGGCACAGAAACCATGGGTACCTTTGGCGCGACACTATGGGATTAATACGATGAATAATAAAAGAGCACAGGCCTTAGTAGAATTCGCGATGTTCGGGGCAGTATTGCTTGTGGTATTCGCCTTTATGCTCCGCTATGGCATGGGCACTATACAAAAGCAAAGTGCCATGATGCATGGCCAACGTAAGGCCTTTGTGCGCGCCAGTTCTTCCAATTCCGGTCGCAGCGGCAACATCAATCCTGGCTGGAGCTATGAGAACTCAAACCCCCCACTCCCCAGCAATACTTGGCGTAATGTGACCTATGTAGTTATAGAGGACAAACCGGTGTTTTCTCCTTCAGGGGTCTTGCCTGTGGTAGAGCGTACTCCCATAGGCATGAGCTTTGATGCGGTACGCAGCATTGATATGTACGGGATAATGTCATACGGATCTACGGCTGATTTGCCGCGCTTAGAATATGAGATCAATGGAAGAAGGTATTCTTTTACCACAGCCGCGTTTGTGGAATATCAGGAACACGACCAGATGCGCAAGAAAGAGGATATTCCCGATTGGGATGGCCAAGGTCCTTCCTGGCAGTGGGTGACGGTATCTTCGGCTGGCGAAGGCGAGGCTGTGGATGTAGATGGTGACGGATACGAAGAATATGTTATGGAGAAATCAGGCACTACTTTAAAATGCATCGATTATCAGGAAGGCGAGGTAAATCCCAATAAGCGCATCGGCGATGTAGGAAGAGAAAGAGGCGGATTAGAACCGGATATTGATAAAGAATCATTAGTCAACGCTTCTACTTTGACCCGTCAAGAGGATGCATCGAGCATTATTACCACGAATTATATAGATGCTCACGATATTATTAAACGTAAGATCAGGACCAGAGCAGGGACCTATAATGATGGAGTTTATGATGTGGTGGACGATTTGGCGACACAGGGAACAGAGACCTGGGAAACTGAATTTTAATAGTAGGGCCCAGGTGTTCATAGAGACCACTTTAGCCTTTGTGGCCATTGTGATCTTTCTATTGGGCATAACCCAGATCTTTGTCTGGATGAACCGCAGCATGATCGAGCGCCAGAAGGCCTATCAATCATCCAGGACGGGCCTAGGTTCACCGGGTTCTATAGATTTCTATGATACAACAAGCGCAGCTAATAAACTGTACGTATTTCCAGAGGAGCGGCCTTAAAAATGGAAGGTAAAGGCGCATATACATATTGGCAGTATTTCCGCAAGGGAGAAGCCAGCGGTCAGGTAGCTACTTTGATCACTTTGGTCATCGCGGTCATATTTTTGTTTACCGCGGTCACCTTGAACATCGGCCAGCTTACCCAGAAGAAGACCATGACTGCCAATGCCGCTGATGGGGCAGCCATGAAATTGGCCTCTTTCTTAGGCAGCTATTCAAATAAATTAAGCCTGGAATATTTAGATGGCACAAGCGGCTATTGCAAGAAGAATTATTCCGGATTTTGGCAGATCATTACTACTATAGTAGCAGTAGTACTAGCAGTTGTGTTTCAGCAGCATTGGCTGCTAGTGCTGGCTATAGGGGTATTAGGGACGGCCAATTATGTATATTCGACCTGGGTCATGGATGATGGAGTAGCCGCTGCCATGCAGAGGCAGTTAAGCAAACTGAAGCTAGAAGATAATATTACCGAACAGGCGATCATGTATGCTCTAGTACACAGCGTGGATGATCCTACCAGAGTCGAGGACATCCATGATTATGATGAAGATGGCGATACCACAGATAAGATTACCCGCTTTTCTAAATGGTATGCTGAGAGGCTCTTGGCGATAACCGGAGGAATCACCTCACCAAACGCTAAAATAGCAGCTTTCCTTCCTCTGATGGAAGACTTTGCCAATGAAGCCGGAGACTTTTATCGGGATTTCACTGAAGATGCCACAAGATGCATTTTGTATGATGATCCCGCGCTTCCCGACAACCAATGTTTCCCTGCCGGAACGGATGGGGAATTTGTAGACTTGCTAGGTGAGCTAGAAGCCCTGGGTCCGGAATTCGATGTTTCTTTCTGGGTGCCCGATGCTGATAGCGAAGAGAGCGCTGATGACGTGGATGAGTTGACTACAGACCTAAACATGTTCTATCTCTGGGCACTGGGTGAGAATGGCGGATTGCTTAATGAGGATTTCGCCGTAATAGCAGCTATGTATAGCGACTGGATAACCCATCTGTATGTAGAAGAGGCCCCGGCGCCGGAGGCAGAAGAGGCCTGGTATGACGAAGCCTCAGCAGATATCGATATGATCAATGATTGGCTGCCTGAGCTCAATAGCCTCTTTGGCCCGCTGGATACGATGATTTTTGAGCTTGAACAGGAAATAGCCGAGCTTACCGAGGACCTCGAAGATATCAATGATGAGATAGATGTTAAAAATCAAGAAATATCTGATAAGAATGATGAAATTGATCAAGTCAAGCAGGACTTAGAAGACGCCAGAAACGAAGACCCCCCTGATTTAGTTTTGATAGCCCAGCTTGAAGCGGATCTGGCCGATTTAGAAGATGAGCTGGCTGCGCTTGAAGAAGACCTGGCGCTTTTAGAGGCAGACCGCGATACAATGCAGGCAGATTTAGATACCAAGACAGCAGAGCTCGACCATCTTAATAATTTAAGAGTGCGATTAGTGGATGCGATTATCAAACTGGAGGATTTTACTGATATACTTGCTGATTTTAACGCTGATATCCTGGAGCTTTATCTTGAAGCTCAAGACTCAAGCTATACATATTTAAGAGAAGCTACCTATTCCTGGCATGACTCAGCCGGCTGGCATCATGTACATGTAGATGCCTCCACCTTTAAGTTGCCCTGGATCAGGACCGAGAAGAAGAAAAAATGGTATGGCTTTGAGATGTGTGTTTATTTGGAAGATCATACAGGCGATATAACCATCAATGTAGAGCGCTATGATCAGTCTACCGACCGTTCCTTCTTTGCCCGCGGCGCAGTGCCTTTGTGGAAGTTCCGCTATGTCAAGGATGTCAATGCTGAAGATACGGGGGCATTTGACCCTTCAGACCCGGATCAAGCTTTGGCGTATGGCGTGCATACCACGGCTGTGGCGCGTTATACATATAACGCATTACCCAGTATAGTGAGCGTGAGATAAAATGATTAAGATTAGAAGCAATATAGGCAGCTTGATGGTCGAATATACTATGCTAGTAGTAATTATAGTAGCGGCTTTGCTTTGCGCCCAGATATATGTAAAACGAGCCCTTTGCGGCCGCTGGCGCAAAAGCGCGGATTTCTTTGGTCAAGGCCGCCAGTATGAACCCAACGAAACCGTAATAAGGTGAGGTAACCATGTTACTAGTCGCAATTTTTGGTTTAGTGTTTACCGCTACTGCGCTTTTGTCATGGCAGCTTTACCCTGCCGGGGCAAAGGTAGTAGGTGATTTCCAGGCCAAAAGGATAAAACGCGATGCCCGTAAATTAGACGGAATGTTTTTAGAGGTGCCTAAGAAGAAATTATTTGTACTTTATACAATTTCACCTTTGGTTGTAGGTATGGGGGCCTATATCCTGGTTCCCAGCCCGGTGTTTGCAGCAAGCGGAGCGGTATTCGGCATAATCGTGCCTACTTTGATCATAAAGATCATGGAAGGTAACCGCGTCAGGCTATTTGGCAGGCAACTGCTCGATGGCCTGATGATTCTCTCCAGCTCCCTAAAAGGTGGATTGAGCTTATTACAGTGTTTAGAGGTATTGGTAGAAGAGATGCCCGCACCGCTTAGCCAGGAATTTTCTCTGGTATTGCGTGAAAACCAGATGGGCGTGCCGCTTCACGAATCATTAGAGCGGCTGAACAAGCGCATGAAGAGTGAAGAGCTAAACCTGATCATCACCGCTATCGACATCGCCCGCGAGACTGGCGGAAACCTGACCGAGCCTTTTGAGAAACTGATGTATAGTTTAAGAGAAAGAGACAAGCTCATCGGTAAAGTAAGGACCCTGACCTTGCAGGCGAAGCTACAAGGGATACTAATGAGTTTGATGCCTATTTTCTTCGGTATCGTAGTCTATTATATGCAGCCCGAATTTATAGGGATTATGATAGAGAACCCCTGGGGAAGAGTTGCTTTAACATACGCTATATGTTCAGAGATCATAGGCGCGTTTTTCCTATATAAACTCAGTCGACCGGAGGTATAAAATGATTATTTTGCTACCCTATATAGTTTTTGCTCTTGCCTTCAGCTGCATATTTATTGTAGTAAGCCAGTTTTTCTTCTATAGGGAATCGCAGCAGTTTATTCAAGAGCGTTTTATACCTGATGAAGCAGAGCAGAGGTCGAAAAAATATTTCATACTTAAGCCGGTTTTAAAGCCCCTGGCCCCTATTAATGAGCATATTGGAAGCCAAATACTCAGGGCAAAGGTAAAACACCAACTGTTTATTGCCGGTTCGCCTTTGAATGTAAACGAGTACTTTTTATTCAGAGAATTGTTTGTGGTCTTTGTGCCCTTGATGGTCGGATTGCTATTTGGCTGGGATAAGCTGACAGGCAATAGTTTAATAATGGCGATGTGTATATTATTTAGTCTTTTTGTACCACAGGTATGGTTAAGATCAAGGGTAGAGAGAAGGAAAAGAGAAGTCTTGCGTGCCCTTCCTAATATGATAGACCTATTGATCTTGGCTGTAGACGCAGGCCTTGATTTTATGATAGCAGTACGCAAAGTTATCCAGCGCGCTAAAGCTGGCCCGATGGTAGACGAACTGTTTCAGCTTTGGCAGGAAGTACAGATGGGTCGCGTACGCAGAGACGCCTTGAAGAATATGGCGAAGAGATGGAATATTCCTGAGATCAATTCATTTGTACGCACCCTTGTCCAGGCAGAGAGAATGGGAACGCCAATGGGTGAAGCCTTGAGGACCTTGAGCGAAGAGATTCGTATTCGCCAGTTTCAGAGGGGGGAACAACAGGCCTTAAAGGCACCGATTAAAATGCTATTTCCGTTATTAGTGTTCATTTTACCGGTAGTAATTATTTTAGTAGGCGGCCCGGTATTTATTCAATTTTCACAATCGGGCTTAAATTTGTTTAAATAAACCCCGTTAGAAAGGATTTTCTAACGGGGTAAAGCCCCCGACTCCTAATCGAGCCGCAGGCTTGGGGAGGAGAAATAAAATGAAGACGCTAAACAAGAAAATCTGGTTTAAGGTAGCAGGTATGGTGGTGGTAGGTGTGTTTTTCTGCCAGACTAATACCTTTGCCCTGACCTACGGCAACCACGAGCTTCTGCAAGACTTTGATAATGGAAATAAATCAGGCGCTATTGGACTGGCCTGCACAGTAGCCATGGCAGGTGTTCCCATAGTTGCAGACGGAAATATCTTCGTGGGCGCAGCCTTAGGGGCAGGTATAGGTGCAACCCCAGGTCTGATTGAGGGTAATGGCACAGCTGCCTTGATTGGTGGTGGATTAGGGGCTTTTAGCGGGGGATTTTCTACGCATGGATATAACGTTGGAGGAGGTTCGGCAGACAAAATGGGATATTTTGCTAGCAGCTTTGGCATATCCGTTGCCTCCCAAAACGCCAGCCAACTTGTGACCAATTTAGCCGTGCATGAGTGGGGCATGAATCCTACGGGTGCGCAGGCTCTAGGAATGATAGCCGGCTCTACAGCTGGCTGGTCTTTGACCGGCACTACTGATTGGGGCAAGGAAATGATGCAGAATATGTATGCCAAGAACCAAGGTTTATCCAACTTGGCTAAAACCAACGGGCCGCTAGCAGGAGCGATTACTGGATTAGGAATGGGCGCACTTCAAGCCGGTGCTACTATCGGCTTGGATAAGGCCTTAGACGGCAATGTTCCGGATTCAGTAAGATCTGATATAGCCGGTTTAGGTGGCCGGGCTTTAGGAAGCATTGCCTGGGGCGGAATAGTGGGTGGATTAGGACAAAAGGGAATGAGAGAGAAGATGGCGGAAGTTGGGCAACAGACCAAGATCGAAGGACAAACTATGGAACAGGAAGGTTGGGACCAAATTGATACTGCCAGGACCTGGGAGATCATGGAAGGCCAAGATTCTATGGGAACCTCGAATAATGATGTAAATATGAAAGGGCCACTAGAGTATGAGCACCTATCTTTGCCTGAAAACCAAAATATACCTTTATTTGGTGAGTCCGAAGTCGATAAGACTGTGTTAGAAGGATTCTTTGCGCCCAAGCTTGCAAATCTTGACCCCTCAGCGGTAGGACAATCTGATCTTACCAATACTGCTGTTTTGCAGGCAGGGCTTGACAAAGGATATATAGCGCTGGCACAAGAAGGAGTTAGAAACGTGCAGGATGGTAAGGCATTTCAAGTAATGGGTGATGCTGCGATTGCAAAGGCACAAACTTATAACGGGGTTTGGGAGGGCATGAAAGGCGTAGTAAATAAGGAGTTTCGTAAGAATCTTATGCGTGAAAGTTTAGCTATTGGCCTTACCTGGGCCATTGATGAGAATACAGACTTAGGCCCTCAGAATGCCTCAGCTATTGGCTCAGCAGGTTCGATGTTTTTGGCCAATATGCCAATTTGGGGGAAATCAGCCGAATCTAGGGCCAAAAACAAAATCCAAGATGCATATAAAACAGGCCAAGAGGCGCTAGATAGACTTAACGCAGATAAAGACATGCTGGTGAAGCAGATACCTTTTGAAGAAAATGGTAAACCTTTAATAGAGAATAGAATTGAGCTGTTGGAAGAAACAATGGATTTTTATGGCAATATATTAGATGTCAAAACTTCAGATTCTGCCAGGTTGCGCGACCCGTCAGTAATTACTAATAATCCAAATATAGACGCTGTATTAGAACCGGTAATATATGCTGCAACTGCCTATGCTATGAATGAGTTAGGTAGCGGCAAGACAGGGGCCGACTTAGCTGCCCACAACTTAGCAACAATGCAGCTGGCTACTATTACACATGCTGGAATTGCAGCTTTAGCCAATGGCCCAAGGAACTTTAAAGAGTTTGGCCAGGACTTTATGAACACAGGCGCGGATAAGATGGATGATTTTTATGGTGACGTGTATTCTTTCGGCAATACCTCATATAAGAATGCTTATAAAGGACAAGAAGCCCAGGCGAAAGAAAAAAATAATTACGCTGGCGGTAATCATATTTTTGGTGCTGCTTCTATGAACGCGCAGCTATGGAGCTTTGCTGGTCTAGATGGCCTTGCCATCAATGCAAAAAAATATTTAAAAGAAGGTGCAGATTGGCGTTCAGGTGTAACTTCCCAAATGCCATCTAATGCTTTTACAGCTTACACTAATCGCATTAGTGGTGTGGCCAAATCCCACACGGTCAGGAATTTGGAAGGTTTGAGTTATACCGTATACAAGAATGTTGCCCCTGAGGCTTGGAGGCCAGATGGAGAGCGAGTAGATCCATATTTGTATGGGCAGTTAAACGAAGATCAGCGAAATGCATTCAATATATTAATTCAAAGATCATACTATCCTCCTAGCCAAGTTAAGCCTGGTAATGTGCGTTTTCCTAGGACGACAGTCCTTTTTGAGGCAGCTACCCAAAAGGTCTTGCTTGAGGATAGAAAAAGTGGTGGTAAGTGTAAATTTGACAGCAAAATTACCGATATAAAGAACTACGACTTTAATGTAAATATGCCCAACATTCCTAATTCCAATAACTTGCCAAACTTAAATGTGCCTAACATGCCGGTAGTTGATAAAAAATAAGATGGTTGTAAAAAATGGAAAAAGAAAAACCTGATGCACAACTAAATAGGAGTGAAAAGGCCGATAGCCCCACAAGGGGCATGGCGGTGCATAAGGGCGATTTTAGCTGCTGGTTTGACCCATTTGGCAACAAATGGCTCAAAGTGGTGGCTTATATCGTCATAGGTGCCTTTTTGCATCAGGACGTCGTATGGGCGGCAGGGACAGACTACACTCAGGATTTAGAATTGATGTTTAAGCAGCCTGCTGCTGAAAGAACAATAGATAGATTAGGGGCATTGTTTAATCTAAAAACAGTTTATGCCTTTGATTCGAATTACGACAATATCGGCTCAGATAGTGCCGGCAGTTCTCAGTATGGTATTTTTGATTCAGCGGTACAACAGATGCAAGTCATATCTCAAAATAATCCCCAAACAGGGTTGTTTACCGACTGGGGCTATGCTTCATATGCTCCTCAAACTTTAAATCAATGGAATTTTCACTTTATTCAAAATTTAGATTCGTTTACCCTTCAAAAGGCAGGTTTGACTAACCCAGACATAATGAATAATATTTCCTCGTTGTTCCCCGCCGGAGTACCATTAGAGCATGCCGATACTTTCAAAGCTATGGAGTATGTAGCAAACCACAAGATACTCCCCTTGTCTAATGTGCCTATTTTATCGGCTGGTAGCACTGGCTCTGAAAAAGACAATATCATTCTCAATATATATGGTAATATTCAGTATAACTCCAGTGATCCCAACCAGGGTTTTGTTAAAACCCATAAACCTTCTTATGGAGGGTTATTAGGATATAATATCCAGGGCTTCAGCGTTGGAGATAAGGATATGCATCCAGTTGCCCAGGATTCTATTGGCCAGACTTTCTACGGAGCCATGATTGGCAACAGTTCTGCCCTTATTTACCCAACAGACAAGTCGCTTTCTTATAGTGAAAAGAGCATTGTCGCCGATGGCAAAACATTGTCCCGCCAAGGAGTAACATTGTTTGATCCCGTTACGCCAAGCGTGTTAAGCAGCAGCGGTCAGCTAGCTTTTTATCGTAACAAAGCTGCCAATAGCTCTCCTTCATATGCATTGCAACTTCCAAAGAATGAAGGCTTTAAAGATGGAGCAGTTAGCTTTGAGCCGGGCCATGGGGCCCTCGTTCTTAATGATGATGCATTTGTGGGTATTGGTGACATAACGGAAGATGTTTTGATGGATAAGTCTTATGTGAACGAGGGATTAATTAAAACTATTAAGCCCACAGATAATAAGAGTGCTTCAGTACAAAACTTGGATGCCGCCAGTCTTTGGAAAGCCTATGTACGTGATTATGCTGGCGGCAGCTATGGAATGAGCTCCTTTGGCAAAGATACTTTCAAAGTCAGTAAATGGGATAAAACTTCTAGTAATAAAGTTAGGGTTATGGACAATGCTCCTTTAACAGGAGCGTACGATACTTTATATACACCAAAAGGCGAGGAGCTAAAAGGCCTAGGATTAGATGCCGAGACCCGCAACGACTCATACTATGCGATACCAAGGCAAGGGAAGGAAGCTGCAGTCACTGTCTTGGGAACAGACGGCAACTTACGGCCTTTTGATGCCCGCGTTGATGTGTGGACTGATCACGGAAAACTTACACGTACAATTGAAGGTGCATCTACAAATCAGCGATACGGAGATTTGGACTATTCTACTTACAGCAAATTAATGACCACTATCGATAGCAGTTATGATTTTGAAGGTGGCACATTAAGCCAGACCAGCCCGGGCATGAGAAATAGAAAATATATTTCTAGTAGTAAAACAGAATGGCAGAAAGCCCCAGAAGTTAATGGTGTAAATATTCCTGAAAAAGTGGCAATTAATACTAATGGAACTCATCAGGTTTCTTCCGTGGTTGATCAGAAAGGAAGAAAACTGAGCGTAGTAGCGCCCATAGAATGTGCAAAGGATAGAGATGTCTTGAAGTTTGAAGGCGGCAGCGTTATTCTACCTTCTCTTAAATTAACAAGTATCAACAACACGCTGGCAGAAGAATCGCAAACTACGAGCGAATATGAAACAATAGCATCTTTAAGCTCTTCGCTAAACATTTCTCAAGTTAAGCGACCCGGACACCATATTGAAGTTAAAAGTGGACAGCCGCAACACCTGAACCGTGGCGCCAAAATGCATACACCATATGCAACAGAAGACAACCAGATTAATTTTATGGATGTAAAGACATATGGAGGCGGACTAGAGATTATAGAAAAAGGAGGCCTAAAACCGCTTTCTTCTGATACTACCTATGCAACAAAAACAGCACACTCAACTCAGGCTTTAATCGGTGATGAGTTCTATCAAAGGGTAGAAAAGTTCGATAGACCTTTAGAATATGCAGGGTCTCATAAAAACGGAGAATGGGGTGAAGCTGATAATGTGTGGAAGTTGACAGATTCTTCTCCTCGTAAGGTAGATGTGGAAGTCATTGGAACATTAGCCTCAGGAAATGTTCAGCAAGAAACCTATCAACTTGACTATAAACCCGAGACAGCCCAACTTACAGGAACTAAGAATATATATGCTAGCTCTATCACAACAGGAGTTTTGGAAAAAAGCAATGCTGATAGTTCACAACATCAACCATTAGAAGCAGATAGGAAAGTTACGACCAATGCACTTTTAGGGGACAAAGGAAAATATATTTATAAATCTGAATCAAAGTCTGGACCGTTGCAAGTAGGCACTCTCAAGGTCGATAACACAACCCTTCTTTCTACCAGAGATGACAGCCCAATGTTCCAAAATGTTACACATGAGTTTGGCGAGACTTTTGGACAAGATAAAGGTTTCGTTTCTATGGTACAGCTTAATGAGCAGGGGAATGTTTCAGGTGAGGCTGTCGCTGTAGCAAAGACGACTAATTATGGTTTAAAGAAAACAAAACTAGAGCCCCTTTCTGGAAATAGAGCGGAATTAAATAGCGAAGGATTTGTAACGCAAAATAATGCAGATTTGGTTTCTGGTTGGAATAATATTAATGCCAGTGGTTCATTCTTTAAAGACATACGAGGAAAAGGTAATGTTGATCTAGATAATAGCGCACGTTTAAATGAAACAAGCTTTTGGGTTGCAAATGGAGGAAAAGACTACTTGAACTTTGATGTAAAAGAGATAGAAATAGATGGAAAGAAATTTAAAGAAGGCGAAGGATTAACCTCTGGCGTTAGGGAAGAAATTTCAGATGCTCGACCTTACCTTGCTGTAAATTCTGAACAGGAAGCAATTCCCCACATCTTAGCTCAAACTCAAAATGCTTCTATAAACGCAAAAGATATTATTGCTCCAGATGCTCCGCCTACTAATATTCCTCATGGCCAGGTCTCTTCCTTGAGCGACACCGAGTTGCCAAAAATAAAGCTCAGCGAAAAGAATAATGTAATTTACGCCAAAGGCACCCAGCATGCTAATGTTGTAGTCCCTAATTTGAATTCTCCTTCCACGGCACTATCCGGGGACCATAGGAATACACATTTTGATGTTAGTGATTTTAGAGAAAGAGACTACATGGACACTACAGTATTTTTGGGCAACGACGGCAAAGTCCAGTTCACTAAAGGATTCTTTAAAAATGAGGTAGAAGACGGACAGATTAAGACTGATCATGTTGGCAGAGTGACCACCGAAAAGGCAGGTATATTTGCCGGCACAAAAGAAAGTCCTGTAGAGCGAGGTAGCCACCTTGTGCTCCGAGCGATTAAAACAGGCGATGGACTTGAGGATGTCCATTTTAAGCAGGAAATAGCTACTTTCAAGAAGTATTTCTATGAAGCAGAGATTACAAGCAATGGACTGGACATCTTAAGCGGTCAAGTAGGCGAATTAGAAATAAATGACAAAAATATAAAACTTAGAGACCGCAATTTAGCCGGGGGAATTATTACAGACGGTAATGAGACCACGTATTTATTTACGGGTCAGGTGCCAACTTTTGATGTTGAAAGTAATAAATATGCAGATACCGCTAAAACGGATTCTAAATTTAAAGGTTTATCTCAAAAAAATATTTTAAGACGTAAAATAGATGACGCTACTCAAAAAGAAGAATTAAAAGTAAACATAGATGGTAGCGATTTTAAAGCCACAGGCCCTCAGAAACTACAATTCTCCGGAGTAAACAACTTATTAACTGAAAATTTAGGTTCTGTAAGTAGAGATGTTACTTTTAATAAATACGATTTATCAGCATTGCATAAGGAACAACTGGTGCCTGTGGCTTCAGATGGCCTATCTACTAAAGGCATATTCCAGCATAAGTCTAGAGGTGCAGTGCTTGTCTCTGACTTTGGTGAAGTTCTCAGCAGAGGTGCTGGTATATATTCGGGCACACCAGAACATTTAGTTAGAGAAACTTCTCAAGACGGGATAATGCCAGATCCAGATGCAGAAAAGATAAAACCCATCCCAGCTTCTATTAAAAATTATTGGTATAAAGCAGAAATTGGTAAGCTGGGGGAAGTCAAGAAGTTTATTGCAGGAGAAACTGAAGCCATATCGTTTATTAAAAAGGATTTGCTACCCGAGGGAATGCATAGTCTTGTAGATCTTGAAAGACGTAATCCAGTAAATTTCTTACCGCCCAACTCTCTTACAAGCGAAAGAGGCCAGATTATTATTGATAAAGATAGAATTGTGCCCTTGATGGTTAAGAATACTCCTCTTGAGCAAATTAGTAGATACAAAGATAAGGATGTTTTGTTTTCATCTGTAGTGAATGGAGATATGAATCCCGATGATATTAGCCCAAACGAGCTTTTCGAATGGTGGGAAGGCCAGGGCGGTAGATACGAAATTGATTCGGCTCGGGAAAAGCTGGATGTTCAAAGAGTTAGAACGGAATTAGGCTTATCTCCAGATCGGGAAGTAGACGATGCGTGGAGGCGGAGAGCAACTTTGTTTAATTCTTCTGGCGAAGTCGTTGGCAAAGTGAGCTTCACTGAATATACGGAAAATGAAACAAGTGTAGTTTTAGGTAAGTATAAGGCTGAAAAGGAATATATCTCTTACGTGGATTGCCCTTTAACAGACATTAATTATGAGACTCAATTTGTTCCACGCTTATTTAGACAGTCAGGCAAGCTAAATCTTTGGCAATGGGGAATAGTAAGAAATGAGGATGGCAAAAAAGAACGATTGGCCTCTGATGATATGTATGTATGGAGTGATAGGTTGTATAAAAAAGCAGGCCCGGGAGGCGACTATGTCGCTACAAACTTTTTAAATGAAGTTGGATTTGCTCCAAGAAAGGGAGTTGGCATTGGGAGGTTAAGTTTTAGATTCTTTAATGACCATTTTGCGCAAAACAGATTTACTGATGCACTGTCAAAAGGGGACTACGACTCTGAGAAGGATATTAGTTATAATTGGATAGATATACAAAAATCATATTCACAAGCAAGATCATATATTGACAGCGGTGATGCCGGTTGGCTGGTAAATACTCAAGCAAATGTATATAAGTGGACTCGACCTGTTAGAACAATAGTAAACCGTTCTTCACCTGAGAGAGCCGTACAAAGCACAGGTAGTATAGTGCTTGAGGGAATTACTGATGCCACAATTATCGGAGCACCTTTAATTAAGATGCTTGGTATCGGTGCCCAAACCATACCGATAGCAGCAGAAACGTCAAAAGCCATAAAAACCGTTCAAGCATTGAACACTATGCAAAAAATATGGCATGGCACACAAATGATTGTGCGACCAATAGCTGTATATGGGACAGCTTATGGGATTTTTGACTATCAATCGATGACTCCAGATCAACTAAAGATGTATGCAGATATTGGTAGTGGTAGAAGGCATCCCACAGAAACAAGCAATCCTTTAGTTATAGTCAGAGATACATTTAGAGGTTATGCAGGGAAACTAGACGGCACTATTTCTTATGCTTTTGGAAACAGAAATGAAGCAGATAGAGTGAATGATGTTATTAATGGTTTGGAATGGCAGGCACAAACTGCAGCCAAAGAGTTTATCGAACAAGTAAAATATACCTCTTCTGCCGGAGGAAAGATTCCCGTAGTAGGAACTTTAACAGCAGTAGGTCCTCAATTGGGAAATACTCTTTTAGGTTTTGCTGGTGTGCCACATCGCGTTGTATATAAAGCGTCAAAATATGGAAGAGAAAACATCGATGACAGCAACTTTAATCCGGTTTTGGCTTATACGGCAGGAACAAGTCAGTCTTCTTTAGAATTAGCCTATGGTATGACTTTTGGCTATCAGGCCAGCATTCTTGAATCATTAGGCTATAGCGTAACATCATGGAATGGTAATAATAACAATTGGCTCTCGGATAAGTTGTATCGAGGTGCAATCTCTGACTTAGTTAAACATGGAGTTGATTGGACAGGTAGGAAATTTGGTAAAGAAGACTGGGGGGATAATTTTACTAAGCTCGTTGATAGAGATGGTCAGAATTACAGTATAGTGCAACAGAGATTTAATGGAAATGGCGAAAGACAATATGACACAATGGATTATTTCCTTGCCAACTTCCTTGTGGCCCAGCCACTTATTAAATCAGCATTAAGAGGTAAGACAGAAGGTTCTAATCAAGGACCTCCAGTATTTACTGGAAGATTTGCAGGATTTAAAAAGCTTAACTACGAGCTGTTAAATGGGTGGGATAAGACTAATAACGTGATTATGTTTCCCACTCGACTTATCCAGCAGACAGCGCAAGTTCCTCTGCAGATTGGGAAAGGGTTAAATAACGTCACAATAGGCCGAGATTTTAAGCCTC
>JAFGHF010000057.1 GCA_016939375.1 Candidatus Omnitrophota bacterium
GGGGTGAGCGATAATAAGCTGTTACTCGACCTTTCATATAGAGAGGATTCCACTGCGGAGCTGGATATGAATGTAATAATGACAGGCGGGGGTAAATTTGTAGAAATCCAAGGTACTGCAGAAAAAGAACCGTTCACAAAAAAGGATATGGAGAGATTGCTTGATCTGGCGCGCAAGGGAATAAAGGAACTGATAAATTTACAGAAAAAGGTTTTGAAGAAGAAAATATAGCCGTGATCACCGATAAATTTGCACTGGAAAAGTACGTAATAAAAAAGAGATTTCCGGCTACATATATTATTAGCGGTGATTATAAAGAAATAGCCTTTTACGCCGTAAAGACTATTGGGCGTAACCAGATATCCATTTTTGATAGACAGTCACTCAGCGCTGCCTTATTAAAAATCGACTGGAAGGTCAAAAAAGGCCTGACCTTAAACACCTATAAATTCAATATTGTCGACAGAGCGCATACGCCGCTGGGAAAGGTCGAATGCGAGCGCACCCCGGTTTTTTCAACTACATTCACTATTAAAGATGTCTACGATAGGGAAATAGGAGTGATCCAACCCGACCAAGTAGGCTACGCCTATAAATACTTCAATGTAATTATAAAAGGAAAAAACGCTGCCGCTTTTTATAAAAACGCCCATGTAGGGGCTTCCTATATAATGGATTTAAGCGGCGATAAAGACAAGGCCTTGGATAGAAAGCTAGCCGTAGCTATCGCTGTCATTTTGGTTGCCATAGGAATACCTATGCAGAAATTTACCAGCAGTGTCGATTGGGCCAAACCGGTAATTGTGGGTGATGAGCTCTATAAGATAAAAAGGAGGTCCTGATGGAACAAACTCAAAAAACAGCCTTGCTATCTTTACCACCTTTGGCAGTTGGCTATATCTTGGCGGTTTTATTTGTTGTTGGCGCAGCCGCAATAGGCATTGTTTGGCCCCAAGCATATGAAGCATTTGATGAAGGAAGCGATACAAATCTTGCGGAGCTGATACTGACCCTTGTTTGGCTACCGGGATTTATTTATTGGCTGATATGCGTAAACAGGATACACAAAGTGATATATTCGCTGACAGGTGATACCTACCCTATAACGCCGGGCCGTGCTGTATGGTTCCACTTCATCCCATTTTATAACCTCTATTGGATATTTAAATGGACGTCGGAAGCGGTAAAGTTCATCAATGTCAATTCGACTGATAAAAGGATGTCTCCTACCGTACCGGGAGTGTTGCTTCTAATAGGTTTCCTGATTGGCGATGGGATAGGTTTGATACTGATGTTTATTGCCCTAAGAGGCATAATGCAGGGGATTAAAAAAGCTATAGAGTTTCCCGTTGCCGAGGCAGCCCAGGGCCAAACATGAAAGAATTGGTAATCGCCACAAAAAACCCGGACAAAGAAAGAGAGATAAAGAAGCTCCTAAAAGGACTAAAAGTAAAGGTCGTTTCACTAAAAAGATATCCCAAGGCACCCGCGGTCAGAGAAGGGCATAGGAGTTTTAGTGAAAATGCCCTACGCAAGGCAATGGCCATTTCTAAATTTACCAAAAGGCCGGCCCTGGCCGATGATTCAGGCTTAGAAGTGGATGCTTTAGGCGGAAGACCGGGTATCCGTTCTTCCCGCTACGCGGGCAAAGACGCGACTTACGAAGACAACTACCTGAAACTACTTAAAGCCCTTAAGGGGAAAAAGGCAAAAGATAGAAGCGCGCAATTTCGCTGTGTCGTAGCTTTTTGCGACTATCCAAAAATATTAGGGACAGTAGAAGGGATTATCAGGGGCAAAATCGCCTATGCGCCGGTAGGAAAAAATGGTTTTGGCTATGACCCGGTGTTCACAATACCTAAATATAAAAAGACCTTTGCCCAGTTAAGCCCGAAATTAAAGAATCAGATCAGCCACAGGGCCAAGGCCTTAAAAAAAGCAAGAGCCCTGGTTTTAAAATATTTTAACTCAAGTCCGTCTAAAACGTAACAAAGGGACCTTCCAAATAGCTTCCCAGCAGATCTTACGTGAGATTTTTGACTTGCCCCTACTCCTATCTTTAAAAACTATGGGGATCTCCTTAATCGTATATCCTTTTCGGTGAGCCCGGTAGGTCGTTTCGATTTGAAATACATAACCTTCAGAAATAATCGAATCCAGGCCTATATTATCCAAGACCTCGCGACGATAACATTTATAGCCCCCTGTAAGATCGCGATAGGGCAATCCTAATAGTACTCTGGCGTAAATATTTGCCAGATAGCTTAGGGTCCGGCGGCCCGTCCCCCATGCGCTTATCGAGCCCCCTTCTATATAACGAGAGCCAAGGATAAGTTGATGTGTGGGAGCATATTTTAAAAAGTCGGCCAGGTAGCGTGGGTCGTGTGAGAGATCGGCGTCCATTTCAAAAATATAGTCATAATCGTTATTAAGGGCATATTTAAAACCTTGGATATAAGCGCTGCCCAGCCCTGCTTTGTGCGGCCGCAAGATAAGCTTTATTTTCTTATTCCTTTTGGTCAATTGTTCAGCCAGCTTGCCGGTGCCGTCAGGAGAACTATCATCTATTATCAAGACGTCGCTTTGAGGGACTATTGTGTGAATATTCGCGACCAACTTCTCTAAATTGCCTACTTCGTTATATGTGGGAATGATTACCAAGGTCTTCATATTTACAACCCATCCTTAAAAGGGCAGCGTATAAACAGAGCGTGCCAAAAGTGACATTGGAATACAATTGGATAGTCTTAGAAAAAGGTCCGGTCAGTTCTGGGTTGAGCATAGTATTTATAAAAAAGGAGGCGATCACCAGGGCTTTTATGATTTTATCTTTTGGATCGACATACATCAGGTAGTATAAAAGGGTCATATGCGGGATAAGCAGGTGTATGAATGTATGCTTCCAGCCCAGGGGTGAAAAAAGGATCATACAAATAAGCACAAGGGAGATATCGGTAAGATAATATAAAGGACGGTCCTGTTGACCTCTTTGCTTTAGGCAGATAAATATTAGGGCGAAGAGAATGCAGGCTACTAGGATGAAGATCGTGTTTACCGTGGCTTGGTCCAGATCCAACAATCCTACCGGAGTATTTTTAGTCAAAAGCCTGCTGGTGGCCCCAAGCAGAGATTGGTTTTTGAACCAATATATATAATCGGCAGGGTTTGTCTTGTGCACCAGAAACCAGCTTTTTATTAATTCCATATTCTTGCCGGTTCCCAAATAAAGCGCCGGTAGCCAAAGATAGAGCAGTATGAAGAAAAGCGTTGCTGCGGCAGCCTTGAACTTCTTGCGCAGTATAAGATATGGCAAAAATATCAGGGGAGTTAGCTTGACCATAGTAGCAGTGGCAAGCGCGCATCCGGCAGAGGCATCTTTTCTATAGAACAGGGCAAAAACAAAGACGGCAAGCAGTATAAGCACCAGACAATCGCTTTGTACCCTTTGCACAACGCTTAGGAGAAAACGCAGGCTCATCAGTATGGCAAAAAAGAAAAAAGTCTTAGAGAGTATCTTTTTGCTGTTTTCTGCTTCCAGGAGCTTTTTGACCAGGCAAATCGAAGAGATGAAAAATATATAGATTAGCAGGAACCATATGGGGACGGAAAGGTGCATATGCAGTTTGCTTAAAGGTATCATCGAAAGCGCGAAGGCGGGGGAATATTTGTAATAGTCTTTGCCTGTCTCTAAATAGGAACGCTCGTATATGTCCTCCTTTTGAGCCATGCTTTTGGCGGCTCTTACAAAAACGGAAAAGTCGGTATCGCATGTGCCCCAAGGCTGATAGACACGATTAAAATAGTATCCGGCTGTAAATATATAGAATATCAGAAAGATCAGGCTTACTTTCAAAAATTTTCTATTGGTATGCATCATTTCTTTAGAAGGGGAATAGGTCCAAAATTTTTTGATCTACGCCGCCAGGAAAAAGCTTTTTAAAAGAGGGGGCAAAGCTCCAATCGGGCTTTTTGACATTTCCCGTCAATTTGATCTCTCCCAAAAGATTGCCGGTTGAGTCGACCAGGATGCCCAAAATACTCCCCACGTTAGGCGAGGTGGTCAAAAAACTCTGTGAGAAGTTAGGGTAGACATCGACGTTTAAATCACCTTTAAAGTCCATAACTCCTTTAAAAATAATTTTGACATGATCGCTTAAAATAGCTAAGTCCTGGCTGCGGATAGTCTCATTTGCCACCTGGAAATTGCCCGTTGCTTGTTTAAACCCTCCCTTGGTATTTTCGGAAAATTGCAAGATATTTGCAAGTTTCTCAAAAAAAGGAAACCTTAAGATATTTGCGCCGGAAGTGTTTATAAAGAGGTTTCCCTGGACGGCTTTATAGTCTTTTAGGGGCGCGCTCAATTGGGCCTGGGCGAACACCTGCCCGTAAAAAGGCCTTTCTTTTCCGGAGATATCTTTGATTATTTGATGCAGGTCTATATTGGAGATTTTGACAACCACAGCTGCAGGTAGCTCTCGCACGGCCAAGTTGCACATGCTTTCAATATTGACTTCTCCTTGGCATGTCTTTGCGTAGATCTTGCTGATTTCAACCATCTTGTCTTTCATCTCGGCGGCCAGGGAAAAATCGGCTACGGATATATTATCGACTTTTAACTTTTGCGATTGTAGCTTCAGGCCTGCTTGTGGGTTATCAGGGCTTCCTGTGAGGAAAAGGGTACCGGAAGCAGAGCCTACAAGGTCAAGTTCCTCCGGGATTTTAGTAAGCTGCGGGTGGAGTCTTTTTAGACCTTTTAGGTCTACTTTTAGGTCGCCATAACAATTGATCTGTGGTTTGGCTATGTCTTGCACATCGCCGATGATCTTTAAGGTCGAGCCGCAGATGTTGCCTGAGAAATCCTCTATCTTGACATCTTTGTCTTTAAGCGAAAAGAGGCCATGGATGTCCAAGTCAGCAGAAGCCAATTTTAGATCGGCCTTGAATTCGTCTTTACTTATGATATCAGCGCTTAGCTTACCTTCGATATCCTGTCTTTTTAAAAAGAAATCATTTTTTAGTGCGAAGTTCAAGTCCAAATGTTGGGCCTGTATTTGATAAAGGCCACTGAAATTGAGAGGAAGTTTTTTTCCTTGAGGGTAGAGCTGAATGTTAAAATCAAGTCTATTTTTAGTCAGGGCAGTAATAGGGTTAGCATTGAGGTAAAGACGGTCCAAAACAAAAAGGGGCTCTTTTTGCTGGGAAAGAAAAGACACTTCTTTTAGCTCCACGCCTTTTAAGGGGACATATTGGATGGACTGGGCGCTGATGCGGCCTTTTGTCTTTTGCTCAAGCAGTTTTGCGCCTTTGCTAGCAACGAGATCGGGAAAATATATGAAGTTCAGGTATGCCAAGGCCGCCGCGCCAACGACAACAATGACCACAAGCACGATTATAATAACTTTGAATAACTTTTTCATAGATTAACCTCTGTTCTATTATATATATTTTTGCAGAATTTACCATTAA
>JAFGHF010000058.1 GCA_016939375.1 Candidatus Omnitrophota bacterium
ACAAGGGCATTCTTAAAATTCAAAGTATCGCCATAGACTTCCCGCTGGATTATTATGCTCTTTTTATGCTGATGCAGGTATTCAACAGGGTCTTCTATGGAGATTATCCTGCAATTTTTAGTCTCATTAATAAAATTCATCATTGCGTTCAAAGTGGTCGTCTTGCCCGAACCGGCGGACCCGGTAATTATAATCAGGCCAACCCTGAATTCACAAAGTCTTTCAATTATCCTAGGCAACATCAGCTCCCGGATTGTTTTGATCTCGGAACTGACAACACGAAAGCTGCCCTCCACCCTTCCCTGAGCAAAATAGACATTTGCCCTGTAGCGACCCAATTCCGGCACGCTAAAGCCGCAATCCAGCTCCAAATCCTTTTCCAAATTCTCTCTTTGTGCTTGCGTAAGAATCGAATATATCAGACTTTTGCTATGGGCATTGTTAAGGGAGGGGAATTTCAAAGGGACAAGCTTGCCGTGTTTGCGTATCATGGGAGGAAGGCCGACAACTATGTGTAAATCCGAAGCCTCAAGCTCTCGGGCGGCTTTCAGCAAGTCTCTTAAATCTAAGCCTTCTATTTGCATATTCGATCTCCTCTAAAAAAGAAGATGGGTCCTTAAATCGTGATTTTATCACAGGACCCATCTTCTGTCTATCAATTTCTGCCTATATGGACTATTTAGACAAACCTTCTCTCTTCGCTGAGGCCTAAATCCAGAAAGTTCTTCAGCCGACGGCTGCGGGTGGGATGACGCAGTTTACGCAAGGCCTTGGCCTCGATCTGCCTTACCCTTTCGCGGGTCACCTTAAAGATGCTGCCTACTTCCTCCAATGTGCGCGGATAGCCGTCTCCGATGCCGAAACGCAGCTGCAAGACTTTCTTTTCCCGTTCGGTGAGCGAATCCAAGACATCCCCCATTTCCGACTTAAGCATAGAATATGCGGTGGCATTTGCCGGTGAAATCGCCGATTTATCTTCGATAAAGTCACCGAAGTGGGTATCTCCCTCATCTCCCACCGGCGTCTGCAAAGAAATCGGCTCCTGGGCGATCTTTAAAACACCCCGGACTTTCTCGACCGGCATATCCATCTGGCGGGCGATATCTTCCGGTGCCGGCTCACGACCTTTCTCCTGCACTAAGGCCCGCGAAATCCGGATAAGCCTGTTGATGGTCTCGGTCATATGCACCGGGATCCGGATCGTCCTGGCCTGGTCGGCTATGGAACGGGTGATCGCCTGCCTTATCCACCAAGTGGCATAAGTACTGAACTTATATCCCCTGCGGTAATCATATTTATCTACCGCCTTCATCAGGCCGATATTTCCTTCCTGTATCAAATCCAGGAAGGAAAGCCCGCGGTTAGTATATTTTTTGGCGATACTCACTACTAGGCGCAAGTTTGCCTCTACTAAAGCCTTCTTGGCCTTATTGAACTTGTTTTGCCTGATCCTGATCTGCCGGATCATCTCTTTGATCTTGGGAATAGTAACGCCGAACTCTTTCATGAGCTTTTTGCGCTTTTGTATCAAAGCCCCGATCTTTCCTCTGGCCCTACGGCGGCGCAGCTTTTTGACCTCTGAGTCCAGCTCATTTATCTGGCGAAAGCTCATCTTTATCCGATAAGCGATATCTTCGATAGTAGAGGTGGTCAGGTCAAACTCCCACAAGACAGCGGCAATGCGTTCATGTTTTCTCGTAGTCCTCAGCTTTGAGATCAAAAGGGATATCTTCTTCAGGAGTTTATCGCGGTTTAAGCTGGGTTCTTCCCTGATGGCCTCCTCTAGGTTGATCTCTCCTTTTAAAATACTGTTGGCCACATTCAGGGTCTCCCTTTTTGCCCGGGGACAGTCAAATACGGTCTGACGGAATTTATTCTCTGCCGATTCTATCTCTTTGGCCAAACGTATCTCTTCTTCGCGGGAGACAAGAGGGATCTGGCCCATTTGCCTCAGATACATCCTTACCGGGTCGTCCATGCGCACAAGCCGAGGCAAGGCCTCCGGTTTTTCCTTAAGCCCCGCTTCTTCTTCCTCCGGTTCGTTTTTTTCTATTTCCGGCTTCTGTTCTCCGGATACGATGGCGATGTTTTCATTGCCCAGCATGGTCAATATTTCATCTATTTCTTCGGAAGAGACTATATTCTCGGGCAAGATATCGTTTACCTCTTCATACGTGAGGTGCCCCTTCTCTTTGCCCGCGGCAATGAGTTTCTCCAGCTGTTTGACCCTGTTTTTCTTGCGCGTTTTCTTTACGCCTTTCATGTCTTCTTCCCCCGCCTCTTTATAAGACTATTATATTCTCCGACCAATACTTCGATCTTGTCCTTATGCCCCCAGCTTTGAGCGACTTTGATCTGTCTTTGCAACTTATTCAACCTTTCCTTTAGATTGTCTGCCTTTATTCTGCCGATGCAGTCGATAAGACTCTTATGCTGATTGACAAACTCCTTTTCCAAACTGCAAATACGCGAGATCAAACAAGCGGTGTCCTCGCTTGCTAAACAGCTTATCAGCTTGGCCTCATTTAACAACTCGCCTTTATCGTGCAGGCGGAAGACCGTCCTCATCGCCTCGCGGATCCTTAAATCCTGAAAGTCCTCGAGGGATAGATGCCTCTTGATCTCTACGACCATCTCTTCGGCTTCCAGGGAAAGCCGCAGGAGCATCTCTTCTGCCGGCCGCTTGGCTTTTATTTCTACCTTAGTAAATTCCTCTTTGGTGTATGACTCGAAGTCCCTCTTTACTTTTCTCAGCTCTGTCAAAATCCATTCTTCTCCCAGGGTTTTCTCTCCCCGGGAAAACTCCTGAGCCAGCCTTTTTACATATGCGCTCTTTCGGATCGCGTTATCTACACGATGGATAGTAGGCAACATATGCCTGGCGATCTCTACCTTACCCTCTGTCGTATCCATATCATAGCTCTGGCTGAGCAGGTTCAATTTATAGTCAAAAAGGTCGAATGATTTGACGACTTTCTGCCAAAACTCCTCTTTGCCGGATTTACGAATATAACTGTCGGGGTCTTCACCTTTAGGCAGGCTTACCACCTTAACATTTACGTCTTCTTCTATCAATAGATCCAAGCTGCGCAGGCTGGCCATCTCTCCGGCTTTGTCGGCATCGAAGATCACTACTACCTTATGGGTAAAACGCTTTAGCAATCTGATCTGATGCGGGGTAAGGGCCGTACCTAACGAAGCGACGACATTATGGATACCGCTCTGATGGACTGTAAGCAGGTCGATATACCCTTCGACGATAATGCAGAAATCCTGTTTCTTTATCTCCTCTTTAGCAAAATTCAACCCGTATAGATGACTGCCCTTGTTGTATATAGGTGTTTCCGGAGAATTCATGTATTTGGGCATAGAGTTATCTAAAACCCTGCCGCCAAAAGCAAGGATCCTCCCCCGGCTGTCAAAGATCGGAAAAATAATCCTTTGCTTAAAACGGTCGTAATATGGGCCTGTTTCTCTGCGGATGACCAAACCCGCTTTTTCCAAAAGCCCATCCTGGACCCCCCGGGCACGCATAAAGTTCAAAAGCCCGTTATTATCCGGGGCAAAGCCTAAGCGGAACTTAAGTATAGTATTTGCCTGATAAGCCCTTTTCTTAAGATAACCAACTGCCGGCTGGCCGATCTCTTTTTTCAAATTATTCGTAAACCAAGAAGCGGCCATCTCATTTAGCTGAAAGAGGTCGCCGCTTGTTTTCTGCTCTTTGCTGAATGTCGAGGTGGCAGGAAGCTTCACGCCCGTCTTTTTGGCCAACATCCTGAGCACCTGAGGAAACTCCAACCCCTCATATTTCATGATAAAGTTAAATACATTGCCTCCGGCCCCGCAGCCAAAACAGTGAAAGATGCCCTTATCCGGACTGACCATAAATGAAGGCGTCTTTTCGTGGTGAAAAGGACAAACTGCCTTGTAATTCCTGCCCGCCCGCTTGAGCGGTATATATTGAGAAATTATCTCGACAATATTACACTTTTCGCGAATCTCGTCTATTATATTGTCGGAATACAGATTTGGCATTTATTTTCTCTTTACTCTCTTAAACCCGGAGCACTCCAAGATATCCAGGCTTTGTCTCTTCTGCAGTTTATCCAGCAAAAGGTTCATCCCCAAGGTATCGCTGGCGATATGCCCGGCGATGACTACGTTAATATGCTCGGCTTTTACCTTTTTAAAGTGCTCCTCGCTTAAATGCATGGCCACAATCGTGCCTATGCCGGCCTGGGCCAACTTTTGAAAGATGTCTTTTGAGCCTTCGGTACCTCCGGTCATATCCACAAATATCTTCCCGGCGCGCCTCTTTTCTTCTCCGGCGATGATCTTAGGTCCGGCCTTCTCCGCCGCGGCATGGCGATATTCAGGGATGCTTTTCAATATATCCAAGACATCCCCCAATGTATCCGCCTTTTCCCTATCCATTAATCTCTGCAGGTATGAGGCCACGTGGTTATCGCTGGGGGTATGGCAACACATATACGCCAGGTCTAAAATCCGCGCCGCATCCACTGTACGGGCGTGGTTGCTCGGCATCACCCTTCTGTTTACCTCGGCAATCCTCTCGGCCATCAGCGACTCGGCTACATTGATCGGTATGCCCATGTTCTTGAGTATATCTGTCTGCACTTCCATCACTTCCGCCAATGCGGCCAGGGCCCTGCCGTTGGGATGATGCGAAATTACCAAATCGATTTTTTTCTTGCCTTGGTTTAATCTATCGGCAAGTAATAATTCTGCCGGGCCGATGTCAATACCTAGCATGATCGTCTTTACCTTCTGTTTCTGATCTCCAAATAAAACCCTGGTATCGCTATACGGATTAGTAAGACTTTCCTTGTCGAACTCCTTTTGCGCGTCTTTCCCCAACTTTTGATATATCTTCTTGGCACGGGCTAAGCCTTTTTGGACAAATTCTTTGCCTCTAGGATCGGCATTAATACCTTCTTTTACCACAAACTGATAAATTTCCCCTAGGGTCATCTACCCTCCTCATTTTTTGGTTTAAATCTGAGAATGAAATCCGTAACTCTTGGTGCGATCCTTTTTATGCTAGGACCGGTTAAGGACTTTTCTTCCACGCTTTCCTTTAAATATTGTATGGGAAGAAGGGTTAAAGTGAAGATAAAAAGGCTGGCAAATACAGCACTGCGCAGTAGTCCTAAGGTAAACCCTCCCCATTTCTCCCAACCATAGACCAGCTCTAGATGCATGACTCTAAATATTATTATCCTAACTATTTTAAATACAAAGAGTAACAAAAAAAACAAGAATAAAAAGGCGAGAAAGTTAGCTACCTGAAGAGAAAGAAAAGAATGAGAGGTCAGCCATTGACCTAAGTTATTGTAAAATATAGTAGATATAACACAGGCTGCCACTGCTGCTATAGTTTTAAAAAGCTCTATTGAAAAACCCCGCTCTAGGCCTATGTAGCCGCCCCTAATAAGGAAAACAAGAACGATTATATCTACCCAATTGGTATGAGGTAGAAATTTGTCCATAATAAATAAAAAGTTTTTGTAAGTATACCATATGAAAGGCTAAAAGTCAAGGGCGGGTAATGCTTTTTTTCTTAGAGGCGAGGAAGTGGATAACTCTTTATATTGCAGTATGTTAGAATGAATATTTGAGCCCACCGCCGACGACCCAGGAATCGTAATGTACGTCTTCTGTAGTTGTGATGCCTTGGGTGCTCATGTCTGTCTTAATATCCATATCTATATAAGCACCTTCGAGGTTAACGGCAAAATTTTCGGTAAAATAAAAATCGAGGCCCATTCCGTACTTGCCGGCTAAGGCCGAGGAATCGGTATTGAAATTATAACCGGTAGAAGTAGCATAGCTGTCTTCGCTCAGATCGGTAAACATGCCTCCTACTCCAGCACTAATATAAGGGATGAATTTATAGCTTGCCTCGCTAAACTCTCCAAACCCCTCTATGGGATACTGCACTTTCAGCTTGCCCACAACCGGCAAAATCTCCATCGAACCCATGGCCCCGGAAATCCCGGAAGTGTTTTCAGGGTTTACCGTAAAGTCAAGATCATATTCCATGCGGCCGGACTCAAAGGCAACGCTAAAATATTTATTTAGTTTCTTGTCCAGCTCTACCTCAAAATACCAGCCGTCTTTACCTATTATAGAAATATCCCGAAATCCCTGCGCGGTCATGCCAAAAAGATATTTATTGTCTAACGCGTTGATAACGGCTCCGGCGCGCAGTCCTAATGAAAGGTCCTCTGTAAAGGAAAAATCTTCTTCATAGTATGTATATGCTAAACCTTGAGGATTATCGACAAAGAATAAAAAGAGCGCAAAGAATAGACAAAACAAATTCATTGCTTTCTTTCTCATCCATCCCCTCCTTTGCTTCTCATTCTCAATACCGCACACGCCTCAAATATAAATGTTATCATAGCAGACGATAAAATACAAGGGTTTTTATCGTATTATTCAGTTATTTTTTCAAGTAGTACGCCGGCTAGACTAAAAGATCCATTTCCCCTTTGAAAATATATCAATGCATCCGCTTGCAGCTGTCTCTTATCTGCCTTTTCTTCAAAGGCAGCTCTGTAAAGATTATTCCAGGCTTTAGAATATTGATAGATCGCTTCTTGGGTCACATCATATAGTTTTTGATATCCTAAAG
>JAFGHF010000059.1 GCA_016939375.1 Candidatus Omnitrophota bacterium
GGCCCTTAGCCACCATCTGCGTGCCGATCAGGATATCGATATCACCCTTTTTGAAATCGGTGAATATCCTCCTGTGCGCATCCCTTTCTGCCGTGGCATCCGTATCCATGCGCGCGATCCGCGCCTGGGGAAAAAGACGGGCCAGTTCGCTCTCTACTTTTTCCGTACCTAAGCCAAAATAACGCAGATAGCTGGAATCACACTGGGGACAGATATTCGGAGGCACAAGCTGGTAGTTGCAATAATGGCAGATCAGCATCTTAGAGGCATAATGATATGTCAAAGAGATGTTGCAGCGTTTGCATTTGGCTACATATCCGCATTTGGGACAGCTGATATATGTGGAAAAGCCCCTTCTGTTTAAAAATAAGATGGCTTGTTCCTGTTTCCTGAGAATATTTCCGATCTTTATCTCCAGGGCCCGGGAGAACACGTTTAGACGCCTCTTGCGCATAAATATCTCCTTGCGCATATCGATGATATTCACCTGGGGCAGGTCCTGTTTGGTCACCCTTTCCGGCAAGCTCAGCAGTCTTATCCTCTTCTGTTTGGCGTTATAAAACGATTCTATCGAGGGGGTGGCGCTACCCAAGATCACCGAGGCGTTTTCCATTTTGGCGCGCATGATCGCTACATCCCGGGCGTGATAGCGGGGTGACATATCCTGCTGTTTATAAGTGGTCTCGTGTTCCTCATCCACTACTATCAGGCCCAAGTCTTTCAAAGGAGCAAACACGGCCGAACGCGGGCCGATCACTATTTGGGCCTGGCCGTTTTTGATCCGCTGCCACTCGCTAGCCCGCTCACTGCCTAAAAGCCGGCTGTGCATCAGCGCTATCCTTTCCCCGAAGCGCGCCCTAAACCTATCTACCGTCTGAGGAGTGAGGGCGATCTCCGGGACTAAAACGATGCTGGACCTTCCTTTTGCCAGCACATCTTCAATTGCTTGTAAATAGACCTCGGTCTTTCCGCTGGCGGTGATGCCGTGCAAAAGAAAGACCTGATGTTCCTTTTTACGGATACTTTTTTTGATCATGTTTAAAGAATGTATCTGCTGGCGGCTCAAAATCAGCTCATCCTGCGGCAGCTCTCCTTCTTCCGGAGTCAATTCGGCCAAGGGCGGGCCTTCTTTGATCTCTCTTTTTCTCTTGCGCACATTCGCCGGATGGGCCGCCTCGATCACTTCGCCCCAGGAAGCGCAATAATAATCCGCTACTTTACGTGTAAGCTCAAGCATCTTTTTATCCAGAAGCGGCGCCTGGCCGATTATACTGCTGATCGGTTTTATATTAATGAGCTTGGTCTTATCGGCAAACCCTACCACATAACCGATCTTATTCCGCCGGCCAAAAGGCACCTCCACGCGTTGGCCCAACTGGAGTGTTTGCTGCCAGTCATCGGGGATGCTGTATGTAAAGGCCTTATCTACGGGTATCCCCAGCACGACCTGGGCGTACTTTTGCTTTTTCATTTTTTCAGTTCCGTCATGACCTTCTGCATATCCTGCCAGACCAGCCCCTTGGCGCCGGGATTGCGCAAGAGATAAGCCGGATGGAAGGTAGGCATCAGCTTTACCCCGTTATAATCGTGAAATTTCCCCCGCACCTTGCTGATCGAGACATCCTCGCCCAATAAGACATGACAGGCAAACTTGCCCATACAGCAGATCACCTTAGGTTTGATGATATCCAATTGCGCCAAGAGGTATCCCCGGCAGGCAAAGATCTCCGTGGGCAGAGGATTTCTGTTTTCCGGCGGACGGCATTTGAGCACATTGCAGATATATACGTCCTGGCGTTTAAAACCCATGGCCTGGATGATCCGGGTCAAAAGCTCACCCGCCCGGCCTACAAAAGGCTGGCCCTGTTCGTCTTCGTCCCTTCCCGGGGCCTCGCCGACAAAGACCAGCTGGGCTTTCTGATTGCCCTGGCCAAATACGGGATTTTTCCTGCTCTTATACAATGGACACTGCCGACAGCCGGACACCTCCTGCTCTAGCTGTTCCAATGTCCGTTGATAAGACAGCGGCTGGACAAAGAAATCCTCGATCCCGCAAAGCCTTTCTGTCTCCATATACATCTTTACCGATCTGATGATCTGTTTGAGTTCGTCTTTCATCTCTTTCATCTGGGTACCCTCATAATAACCTGTAAGTTAAGGCGGCAATGTAATCCGCCGCGGTCGGCCTGGCCAAGATCAATGCCTGATGGTGCATGCGATCCAATTTTTCCGCAGATCCCGTCAGCTCTTCGATCACCTGTTTTATCTCCTCGGGCCTATCGATCCTGACCGCCGCCCCGTTCTTCACCAGAAAATCGCAATTCTTGGTCTCCTGACCCGGTATGGGTGAAATAATGATCATCGGCAGCCCGCTGGCCAAGGATTCCGATGTGGTCAGTCCTCCGGATTTGGAGATGATCACATCGCTGACCTCCATCATCCTATATAGGTCGGGGACAAATCCGTATATCTTGGTGTCGACCTTCAGGCTCTGGACCAGTTCCTCCATCTGGGCCTTTAATTTCTCATTGCGGCTGCATACCACTAACACCTGCAGCTTATCTCTGACTTTTCTATCCAGACCATCCAGGCTCAAGACTACCTTGCTGATCGGTCCCACGCCAAAACCGCCTCCCGCCACCAAGATCACAAAGGCATCTTCGCGTAGCCCCAGGTTCTGATAAGCCAGGGCGATATTAAACCTCTGTGGCGGCGGTTCGATGGGTATCCCTAAGACCATCACCTTATCCTCGGGGATCTTGCGTGATATCATATCCTCTTTGGTATCATCGCTGCCCACGACAAAGATATCCACATCTTCTGACTCCCAAAATGTGTGCGCCCCGAAGTCCGTGACTACCGAGATCAGCTTGGAATCGGTCTGGCCTGTCCGCTTGAGGTCCGCTATTATCTCGCTGGCAAAAAACTGGGTAGAGATGATCACCCTTGGCTTTTCTTCTTTTATAAAGCGCACAAAACCCCGCGAGAACATATAATTGTTGAACCTGCGGTAAGGCCTGATCAGCCGATAGACCCAACGCTTGTCCAAGGCATAATAGAAAAAGGCCCACAACCAGGGTAAAAAGCGCACCATCCAGATATAGACCAGCGGGTAGAGATATCTAAATACCGGCGCGCAGTAATCCAGGCAATCGATTATTGCCACGCTTACCTGCTTTTTGCGGCGAAAGGCCTCAAAGATGGCCTCCGCGGCCCTTTTGTGCCCCGCCCCCGCCTTCGCATAAACAATCAATATCTCCATCGTCTTCTTTCCTTATATATATCCCTCACGCGAGCGGTTTACTCGGGGCTCCTCTGCTCGTGGGCCCCTCCGCCCGGTGTGGATCCTCCCACTCGCAGAAGCGCTTGCGAGTTCCCGCTCTCAAAGTGGAAAAAACTATAAGTTCCCAATACTACTATTTATTTTTACAAGAAGAAATAAAGGATATTAAAAATCCTATAACAAAAATCCAAACTCCCTTATCAAATAAAACTTTATCGAAACTAGCTTCTGCCATTTGTGATCTAAGTCTACTGGGTTCTATTGTTATCGAAAATAAAAGAAGGTATGTTCCCAGAGCGCTCAAAGAAACGCCCAATAATGGCAAACTTTTTAGCATTTTTTCTTTCTCTGAACGATGTGCTAAAATAAGTAAAGATGAAACGCTGAAAGCAATAAGAACCCAAGCTATCCGATCATAGCCTTTAAACGCCTTAATGTGGCTATATAGCATTCCGACTAAAAGTATACTTAAAACATACGAGATAATTTTATAAATAAATCTTCTTTTAGACATTAAATGCACCTGTTGTTTGCGAGGTGTTTTTGTGGAGCGAGCCTAAGCAATTTTTTGGCAGAAGAGTTGTGCGAACTTACGGCGAGTGAGCGACGAAACTGACCGAGTTACGCCTGATTAGCTCCCACGAGGGAATTTCGTCAGGCGAACGAGCCGTTAAGTTCCACAACTCGGCAAAAAATTGCAGCGAGCGAACAAACACACCGAGCAAAAAAGGTTATTAAAGAGCTATTTAAAAAGCGTCTCCACGTGAGCCGACCCCGAGTCAGCAGAAAAATTGCAGCGAGCGAACAAACACACCGAGCAAAAAAGGTTATTAAAGAGCTATTTCAATACTATTTTATCAACTGCACCCAGCAAATCCTTGGCGATGAAGTCGGGCTTGACGTCAAGGTCTTCCAATTTGGTGTTGCCGGTCATCACAAACACGGTCTTTAGGCCTACGGCCTTGCCGGCTAAAATGTCCCGCCTGCTATCGCCGATAAAGAAGGTATTGCCAAAATCCACATCTAACCCCTTAGCCGCCCTCTCTATCAGCCCCGGCTTGGGCTTGCGGCAATCGCACATATCTTCGTCCTGGTGCATGCAATAGTTTACTGAATATATCTTAGCACCAATTTCTTGTGTACCCTTGGTCATCTTAGCAGTGATCTTATCCAGGTCTTCTTTGGAATAAAGCCCCTTAGCTACACCGGCCTGATTGGAAATGATGATTATCTTATAACCGGCATCGGTGAGCCTCTTTAGCGCCTGCAGTGAACCGGGCAAAAATTTAAAATCCTCATGCGAGCTGATATATTCGCCCCTGGCACCATCATAGTTTATCACTCCGTCTCTGTCCAAAAATATTATCTTCTCACTCATAGATATTTCCCGGCAAAAATACAGCCTTCGGTCGTCATCTTCTTAAGCCTGCCCTGCACTACCAAATCATCCACCGCCTTTTTTACACCCGGCGCATCGCGATAGTCATGGAAGGCGACTATACTGCCTTTCTTAAGCAAAGGAAACCAGTCGGCGATATCCTGACTCACACCCTCGTATGAATGATCGCCGTCGATCCAGAGGAAATCGATCTTGCGCTCTTTAGGCCAGTTCTGGACTACCTCATAGGAATAACCGCGCAAAGGCTCAATTTTATCTCTATAGCCCCGGATGTTCTTAAGGAAATCATCATAGACATCACCGCGGCCTTGAGGCATCTGGTCGTTATACCAGGTATCTATGGTATAGAACCTGATATCCTTGTTGCCGATGCCCTCGGCTATAAAACAGGTGGATTTGCCCTTGAAGGCACCTATCTCCACGATTACGGAATCATCCTTAAGCAACTTGGTAAGCTTGCATAAGAGACGGCCTTCGTTCAATCCAAAATGGCCTTCAATCTTGTGTATTTCTTGCAATCTCTTGTTTTGACTAAGCATGTTCTTAAGCACAGAAATCATAAAGACAGCTCCTTTTGCGCCGCTACCATAATGGCGTTGGAAAAGTTAAGCCCTGTGAGGTTACAAAGAAACAGGTCGCGTTTGTATCTTTTTTTCAATTTTTCATCCGGCCTTTCATAATCAAAGTCCACAGTCTGCTTTACGATACGCATCCCACAGGCCTTAAGCAACTTTGCCAGGGTAGAGGGAGTAAAATAAGAAAGATGCAGGTTGCCGTTTTCGCTTATCTCCGGGTACATCTTCTTTAATCTCAACTTTTTCTTAAACGGCAGCCTGTTCAGCGTCTGCCTAATCTTATTTTTAATAAAGTGTCTCCTGCCCAGCCAGGAATCGTTAGGCACCGCAATAAACAAAAACCCGCCATCTTTTAAAATGCGCCTGGCTTCTTTTATGGCCTTAGCGGGTGAAGGCAGATGTTCCAATACATGCCAAAAGCTCACGGCATCAAATGATCTGTCTGCAAAGTTTAGGTCTTCAAGCTGCCCCAATAAGAGCTCGATGCCGAATCTTTGCCTGCTAAATTCCCCCGCGTATTTCGATGTGTCTGTTCCCGAACATTGCCACCTGTTTGTCTTTTTAGCCAACGACAAAAAGACCCCTAAGCCCGCCCCTACGTCTAAGAGTCTTCCCTCTTTAATAAACCGCTCCATGAAATTGAACCTGCTTTCATACATCATCTGCGCCTCAGGGATAACCTCGCCCCAATCCGGAAGATTCTCTAAACTGCGGTCGTAACTTTGCGCGATATCTTTTTGCCTGGGGCGCAGATTCACAAATTTTAAGCCACAGTTTAAGCACTGGACAATATGGCCCTTTTCATCGATCAGGCGGCATGCGCGGCTACCACAAAGATCGCATTCTGAGACTGTCTCGTATCCGGCATGTATCTTATTCATATTTTTTCTCACAAATAAAAATAAAGCTTGAACAAAGGTTAAAAGGGATAAAGAAGCGCCCAAAGAACTTGCGTAGCGACCTTATCTTGGGTATTCCGTTTTTGATCTCCAAAAGCCGGGGAAATCCGTTATACTTGACTACCCTTTTAACCTTCAATTTGCTTGCTTCCAAAAGTTCCTGCCACTGCTGGCGTGTGGCAAAACGTTCCAGCTCTTGGCCGTGGGTCGGGGCCTGGCCTGTCTTTTGGACCTTTTTGATATTTTCCCAGGAAAACAGGTTAGGCACTAATATACAGATAGAGGCGTCGTCCTTGGCTACGCGGACCATCTCATTTAAGGCTTTTGCCGGCGAGATAAAATGCTCTAAGCTTCCCAAACAGGTGACCAGGTCAAAGTAATTATCGCGCCAGGGAAGATGCTCTGCATCACTGGCCACAAACCGCTCTTGGCCTGCTTGTTGCGCGGCGATACCCAGAGCCCTCTCCGAAATGTCTACTCCATAACAGGCCAAACCATTCTTTTTTGCCTCGGCCACTAAATAACCTCCGCCGCAGGCGATATCTAAAAGCCTCATCCCTGGTTTTATTTTAAGGATCTTCAATAGCCAGCGGTTAAACTTCAGGCTCTCTCGAAGACATATCCTGCCATGAAAGCCTTCGTAGAATTCCTTTACCTGCTTGGGGGTTTGAATCTTTTCCGCATCCATTTTATTGGTTTTCCCTTATCAACACATCGATCTGTTTTTTGATCTCTTCTTTGTTTTGCAGTTCCCAGACCTTGGCCAAGATTACAAAACGGTAGATCGCCGAAAACATACAAAACAGAAAACCCTGTATGCCGTCACGAAAACCTTTTAGTTTAAAATAGGTCTTTTTAAACACACGCCAGGGCTTGCTGATCAAGTACCGTTTCTTGACCACAAAGCCCTCCTCGAAGAGGCGCTTGGCTTCCAGAGTGGTATAGACATCCGTCTTCCTCATCACATCGGCGATACTACGGTAAGAGTAATGCACGATATGCCCATTTAACTTGCCTAACTCGCCATCGATTATGATCGCGCCGTGCTCGCGCTCTTCGTATCTGCCCTTTCCTTTTCGAAATAGCCGGGATACCTCTTCGGGATATACACCGCTGTGCTTAAGCCATCTACCCAGATAGACATTTTTCATATTCACATAGTAGCCGGCATAATTGGTTTCGCTGTTCAATATGTTTTCGATCTCTTCTCTTAGATCCCGGCCGATCTGCTCATCGGAGGCCAAAAGCAATACCCACTCGCAGCTGGCTTTAGTAATCGCTTCATTCCACTGTTTAGTGGTCGTGCCCGGCCAGTCGTTGTAATATATCTTATCCGTATACTGGCGGCAGATGTGCAAGGTCTTATCCTGGCTGCCCGCATCGACGATCACTATCTCATCGGCAAAGCGGGCACTCTCCAAGGCCGTGGTCACCTTATCTTCCACATTTTGCGTGATCATCACTACGGAAAGTGTGCTCATAGGCATCCCTCTATCTTTTTTACTACATATTCTATCTGTTCGTCTCTTAGTTCAGGATACATCGGCAGGGACAAAATCTCCCCGGCCACTTTTTCGGTTACAGGAAACTCCCCTTTCTTATACCCTAAGTCAGAAAACGCCGGTTGCAGGTGTATGGGGATAGGATAATGTATGCCGGTAAAAATGCCATTTTCCTTGAGATATCTCTGTAAAACATCCCTCTTTTTAGTCCTGATCACATATAGGTGCCAGACATGTTTTACCTCAGGGATCTGAGACGGCGTAATCACATACCCATCGAGATTATTAAGTAAAAAGTTGTATTTCTTGGCAGAAAGCCTTCTTGATTCATTCCAGCGGTCCAGATGGCTAAGTTTGACCCTTAATATTTCGGCCTGAATGGTATCCAAACGGGCATTAAAGCCTTTTATCAAATGCTGGTATTTCCTTTTCTGACCATAATCCCTGAGCATCAGCATTTTATCTTTGATCCTGGCGCTATTAGTCACCACCATGCCACCGTCGCCATAGGCGCCCAGGTTTTTACCGGGATAAAAGCTAAAGGCTGAGACATCGCCAAAGGTACCCGTCTTTCTTCCCTTATATTCAGCGCCGTGGGCCTGACAGGCGTCTTCGACGATCTTCAGTCTATATCTCTTTGCCAGCTTAAGCAACGGCTGCATGTCTACCGGCTGGCCATAGAGGTGCACGGGCACGATCGCCCTGGTCTTCTTATTAATCGCTTTCTTTACCTTGTTAATATCCAAGTTATAAGTATTCTCCTCTACATCCACCAAAACAGGCCTGGCCCCGGTATAATGAATAGCTAATACAGTAGCTATAAATGTATTGGCCGCGGTAATGACTTCATCGCCCTTTCCTATGCCTAAGCTCGAAAGAGCCAAAAACAGTGCCGCCGTGCCGGAAGAAGTGCTGACTGCGTACTCTGTGCCGCAGTAATCGGCGAACTCTTTTTCAAAACTATTTACGCTCTCTCCCAGAATAAAATGGCAATCTTCAATAGTCTTTTTGAGCCTGGGTTCTAATTCACTGCGTAAATCCTGGTATTGTGTCTTTAAGTCTACAAACGGGACTTTTAATGAATTTTTACTCATATGCCCTTTCCTTGATTTTTTCTTTGCATTTTAGATCTTTGACCTTGGCTATTACTTTTGCCGGCACGCCGGCGACCACAGTATCCCTGGGGACGTCTTTGGTCACCACGCTCCCTGCTGCCACAAGGGAATTCTCACCTACCACTATTTTCGGCAATAAAGTCGCGTTTATGCCGATGCGCGCGCCTTTTTTGATCAGCGGGCCTCTCATGCATCTCGCGCAAAGGGGATGTGGGTCATTGGCTATCATCACCCCAGGCGCCAGAAACACATTATCTTCGATGGTAGTATATTGTGAGATGTAGACATTGTTATGCACTTTGACATTATTGCCGATCGTACAACCATAGTCTACGGTAGAATTGTTCCAGATATTAAAGCCATTGCCTATTCTGTTTTGTTCGCGGATCACTACATTATGGCCTGTTTGAAGGCCAGCGCCTATTCTGCTGTTCGAATAGATGACTGTATTGGACCTGATCACGGCATTGTCCCCGATGGCCGTCTTTGCCGATTTGATTTTTCTGCCTGTTTTACATCCCAATATGGCTGTCTTATCTATTCGGCAGTTTTTGCCTACTTGTGTGTTTTTTAGTCTTTTCATCCCGTTAGAAATCCCTCCAGTCTCTGCTTAAGGTTCAATAATATACAATCAACCATAACCAATAAAATTATTTTAAACTTATGCATATTTAGATTACTAACGGGATTCATACCTTGACCATCCTTGCGCCGCTTTTCAGGGATCTATCTATCGCATTCATCACCTTGACTACCTGGGCGCCGTTTTCTCCGTCCGTTAACGGCTTTTTATGTTTTTTTATACAATTTATGAAATGCTCGCACTGCAGCCGCAGGGGTTCCTGGGGGTCAACCTTAGGGCTGATTATATCCCCATCCCTCAATAGAAGCTGGAACTCTCCATAGTTCACATAGGATTTATCGACTGAGATACCCTTTTTATAAAGTTTGACTTTTTCTAGATTGTTTAGATCGTCAAAGACTATTCTGGCCCTACTGCCGATCACCTGTATTTCTCTTACCTTATTGGAATCGGCCCAGGAGGCGTGGATATTGGCTATTATGCCTTTGGGATAGAGCAGGTTGATAAAGACGACATCGTGTTTTGGTTTGCGCAAAAAGGAACCTCCTAAAGCGGAAACACTTATCGGTGACTCATCCAAGAGATATGAAAAAATAGATATATCATGGGGGACGAGGTCCCAGGAGGCGTTGACATCTTTACGCACCAGCCCCAGATGGGTCCTTGTGGCGTGCAGATAGTAGATTTCGCCTAAGTCGCCTTTGCTGATGTATTCTTTGAGCTTCCTTACCGCGGGATTAAAGAGAAATGTGTGTCCGACCATGAGCATCTTTTCTTTTTTTCTTGCCATATCGACTAATTTCTTGCTTTCATTATATGTAAGCGTAAGCGGTTTCTCTACCAAGACATGTTTACCCTTGGCCAGTGCCGCTTTAGCGATCTTGTAATGCGTCTTGGCGGGGGTAGCGATGACTACCGCGTCGATCATTCTATCTCTTAACACCTGGTTATAATCCGTGGTCAGTTCGACAGTATGGAAATGTTTTTTCACTTTATCTAAGTTCTCCCGACGTAAGTCACAGCAAATAAGCACTTCTGAATCTTTCAACTGCATGAAATTGCGTAGGTAGTTTGGGCCCCAATATCCACAACCGATGATTCCGATCTTAACCATTTTTATTTTTACCCTCCCAATCTTTTCTCCAGCCGGTTAACTCGATAAAATACTCGAATAATTCCCTGTGCAATTTTAATATATCTCGGCTTGTAAGTTCTTTTGTTGAAACGAATGCCTGATATTCCTCTTTTCTTCCTTTGACCCAACTATGTTCGTCAGAGAGGCCGGCAAATTGTAAGTCATATCTCTCTCTATGTTTATAAATAGGCGTGCCCACATAGGGATAGAAGATATTAAAACCAAATTTCTCAGGTCTCACTTCCTCGAACCACTTTTTTGTCTGCATCACCGTATCATAAGTCTCACCGGGCAGCCCAATCATCAGGAAAACATTAGCGGTAATGCCTAATTGCTTACACCACGTTATTACCTGCGTGTGTTGTTCTATGCGGATACCCTTGTCGACATTGTCCAAGATCTTCTGTGAGGCGCTTTCTACGCCTACGCCAACCTCAATACAGCCGGCATCCCTCATCTTCTCCAGAAATTCCTTGGTCACATGGTCAGAGCGTACATAACAGCGCCAGCGGATATTCAAGGGTCTAAATGCGGCAAACAATCTCTCGGCCCTTTTTTTGTTCAAGGCAAAAGAATCGTCCAAAAACAGAAAATATTTTATGCCCCATTTATCGATTATCTGTTTAATCTCTCCTATGATATATTCGACACTGTGATAGCGCACTTTATTGGACCATACATCCTTGGAGCAAAATGCGCATTTGTAAGGGCAACCCCTGCTGGTGATCACGGTAAAGGCAGAGCCTCCTGTAAGCTTATAACCGTAAGAGGCGATATCCACCGCTTCCCGGTCCGGATATTCAATAGTATCTATATCCTTAATATATTCACTTTTGACGACATTTGAGCTAATCTTGCCTGTTTTTTGCAGCTCCCGGGCAATCCTTAAGACAGAATCCTCTCCCTCTCCTATCACTACGGAATCGTAGCCATCACCAGTGCAGACCTCCGGCACGCTTGAGGGATGTGCTCCCCCGATGATCACCTTAGTCTGCGGATCTCTTTTTTTAAGCGCTTGCTTGATCCTGTTGGCCCAAGGGTATTGCGGCGTAGTAGCGCTAAGGCCTACAAGTTGGGCGTCAATATCCTCAACCGCTTTTTCGATCTCATTTTCTTTATCAGCCAGATCGATCACCTCTACCTTAAATCCCTGGCTTTTCAAAGCGCTGGATAGATACAAAAGCCCCAAAGGCGCAAAGGCCTTTTGCTCGAGCAAAAATGGGCTAGGTGGATTAAGCAATGCTATCTTCATGTTCATCTTTTCTCTGCATCTGTTTCAACTCCCAATACTTGGCGTAACTTAAAATCTGATAAAGTCCGGCAAAAATAGAGACCATAAACCCGACAAAGCCGTCTTTATGCGCCTTTTTGCGGAAAAAGGTACGCATAAAACGGTCGTATGTACGCCAGAGGGCACGGCCCAGGCCCATTTTTCTTCCGTCGCGGAACCACTTTTGGGCCTCAAATGTAGTCTGTTTGTTCATCTTATTTAAAAAGTCGGCAAAACCTTTGTAAGAATAATGTATCAAGTCGCTCTTTAACGTGCCCCAGGCCCCGTTTAATTCCGCGCGCGGATGAACCTCGGCCTCTTCCCATTTAAAGTCTTCCTTCTTAAAGAGCTTGAGCTGGGCGCTGGGATACCATCCCCCGTTTTTGACCCAATATCTTCCGATGTAATTGCGCCGGGGAACAGCAAAACCTTTGATTTCTCCGGGATCTTTTAAGGTGCGGATGATCTCATCTTTTAATTCCGGGGTCACCCGTTCATCGGCGTCAAGACTTAAAACCCAGCTGTGCTTCGCCTGGGCATAGGCCCAGTTACGATGCCTGCCCTCAATATCCATCTTTCTCTCAAATATCCTGTCCGTAAACCGTTGGGCGATCTCTATCGTCTTATCGCTACTGTTGTCATCCACAACGACAATTTCACCCGCCCAGTTTACCGAATCCAGGCAATCTTTGATATTGGCTTCTTCATTTTTAGTGATCACTACTACTGATAAGGGTGTTTTATCCTGCATATATTACCTCGGCTTTATGAAAGGGTTTAAACTTTTCTAATCTTTGGCCATAGCCCTGGTCATCCACATAGATCTTGTTAAACTTCTTTTTGCGCTTGATGATCCTCCAGATACTCACCGGGTTAAAGAATGCCTTGGGCAGGCTGAAGACATAAATATTGGAGTGGTGATTGACATTCCATATTTCTTTTTCCTTTAAAAAAACCCAGATCACGTTTCCCTGGCGCGCGGATAGCAAGACCTCTTTGCCTCTTTCCGGAGAAAATACCTCATCTTTGGTGAAGACATACAATATACGCTGTGTCTTGCCCCATTTGGCGTAAAAGGTCTGGCGCAGTTTCGAAAAATCACTGCTGAACTCTTTAAACTTTATAAACGATTGCCGCTCCCGGTGATAGACATATGAGGCTCTCGCGCATACCGAGATGTAGCCCCGTTCTAAAGCCCTTTTACAGAAATCGGCGTCCTCAAAGTTGCCCATGCCGAATACCTCATCGAACAATCCCACCTTTTCAATTACTTTGCGCTTAATCAACATGCAAAACCCGGTGGCCCAGGCCAATTCCGAATATTGCCCTGTGTAAGACTTAAGCTCCTCGGCCAAGGCCTCAATTGATTGGCCTTTTTTGGGTTTGCATCCTAAGGTATTGCTGTTGGCGTTGATGATCCCGATATCATGGCTTCCTTCAGCTACTTTAATAATTTCCTCCAACCACCCTTTTGTCACCCTGGTATCGTTGTTTAAAAGACAGACGTATTCGCCGCCAGAGGCGCCTATGCCCCGGTTTACCGCTTTAATAAATCCCAAGTTCTTTTCATTCCTCAACAAAGTGATTTTATCTTTATGTCTAGCGGCCAATTTCTGCAAATAATCTTTTGTCGGGCTTTCACTGGCGTTATCGACTACGATCAGATGAAAAGGGCTCGCCGTGTTCTCAAACACACTCTCAATACACTCTTTCGTGAATTGGGGTAAGTTCCAAACGGGGATTATGATATCAGTTCTCATCCTTTGACTGCCTTAATATTAATACCTACCGCCAAATGTTCTCCGGGAAACTTCTCGTTTTTGAGTTTCTCGATAGAAAAATCGGCCTCTTCCAATAAAGACTTTATTGAATCCTTTGTAAAGATATCCTTGTGTAACTGCTGCGGGGAATTTTTGGGTATAGGGTCGCCATGCGTATATCTGTAAACATTATAGAGGTCAAATTCCTCGCCTTTGATACCCACATTTTCTTTCTTAAGATAGGCCTCGATCATGGTATCGAAATCGGGAAGCCAATATATGAGCAGACTCCCTCCCTTCTTTAAGATCCGGTGGAACTGCCTAAGGATCTGCATCTGGTCGTAGCGGTAAAAATGTTCAAAAACACTCTCCAGCCTGATCTCAGCGGCAATATCGGAAGGAATACGGTCCAAGCCCTTAGCTATATCCATAACCACATCCGTGGCTTGGGTAGGGACTATGTCGATGTTCAGATAACCTTCGAGTTTTTTGTCGCCGCAACCGATATGCAGCCTGACGCCATCTTTTAAGAAATCTTCGATGTCCTTACTGAGAATACTCCTTTTTTTGTAAAGGGCCCATTTCCATCGTTTTGTCGTTTGCCTGTAGACCTTCTTCAGCTTTTTCATCCTTCAACTCCCTTTTGGTCGCTCAGGATGACCCTGAGTGTAATGGTTCGAGTGCACCATCGACTTTGCTCGGGACTTCGCTCACCACTCTTCGGAACACACTGAGCGTAGTCGAAGTGTCGAATGGGTCATCTTTTCTTATAAATCTCCAATTTTGGCTGCTGGCCAGCGGTTCTGAATCTATGCTCATTGGGATCGGGTCTATTGTGCCAACGGGTATCGGGATAATCAAGGACGATTTTTTCATAACCGGCTAATACTTTTTTCCCATAATCCGTTTTAAAGAAGTCAGACCCCACCCAGTCTCTACGATAGACGATCCATTGCGGATAAGTCTCGGTCTCTCTAAAGGGGCGGTTATCTACCCTCAGGTCTGTATAAAACATAAGCGGCAGGTCCCCGTAGTTTATCTTTACCGTATCACCGGGCTTGGCATTTTCCTTTAAATAGACTACTATCCCCTCTACCGGACCATCATAATCGTGAGTAAGCTCATAAATATATTCTGTCAATAGAATACGTATGGGCTTAAGAAAAGGGGCTCCCATAGTAAACACATTTGTAAACAGAATTAAAGCTATCCCTATTGTAGCCAACTTTTTTGAAGACTTTATCCAGCCCAATAAAATCCTTGCCTGTAGGATCAATAAAAGCGGGATCAAGTGGTTGATATAGCGAAAAGCCCTTACCTTGGGTATTATCAAAAAGAGGATCGTGGTAAAAATCACACATATTAAAAGATAGACCCCCTGAGGCTGACTTTTAAGAAACCACTTAAACCTTCTTTTAAAGATGCTTGCAAAAAGCCAGATATTGAATAATGCCGCCCAAGGAAAGACCCATTTGTTTATCATGCGCATATAATATTCGATCTGATGGCGTATATGTACGGTATCAAAGCCAGCGGCAAACTCTGATCCCGATAAAAGATACAAAAATGGAAAGCAGAATATCGCTATCACGATTGCCGCTATCATCAAAGAAGTGATTTTAAGCTCTTTGGCGGCAAAGGTCAAATAATGCAGACCTATCCCTAAGAAAACAGGGATAAATATCCCGTGGTTTGAATGAAAAAGCAGTATGCCCGATAAAATAAGCCCCAAGGTTGAATATCGCTTCTTTTTAAGCATCTGCAAGTAAGAAAGTAATGCCCATAATGTGAAAAAAGACACTAAAACATACCAGTGACACTGCCTGATATGCAATATATAAGGTATACAGACAACGCAGGATAAAGTGGCTATGATCGAGATAGTACGCTGGGCAAATATCTCCTCGCTCAAAAACCAAATAAGCATAATACTAAAAAGGCCGAATATAGCAAATGGCAACCGTGCGGCGTGGGTGTTTAAGCCAAAAAGCTTAAAACTGGCCGCGGTTATATAAAACTGAAGCCAGGGCGCATAACGGTAAGGTTCTTTATACCACTGTTGGGGAGATGTCTTTTCATACATTTCCATTGTCTGGGGCTTGTTTACGCCATCGTAGGCGAGAGGATAACCTACTTTTAAGGTATTCTTGGCGATAAAAGCGGTCTCCCCTTCATCCTGCCAGAGATAACTGTTCCCTAAATTAGGAAAGATCAAAAGGGCGGCGATTATTAAAAGGATCACAAGCGGATACTCTTTAAAAATCTTTTTCATCTTATTCGATTACCTCCATATTGTAATATGGATGGGATTTCATCACCTCTGGCAGATCATCCGGTTCTCTATATTCTGCCGCGGGGAATTTTGTCGGTTCAGTAGGATGGATATTGCGCATATCGCTATTCGGCGACCATCTCGACCAGACATTATCGTACCAGCCGTCTAAGATTTCATGTGCGTGGCTAAAAGTGGACAGTTTCTCCTTCATCACCTTGGGCGTCTTGGCATAAGAAAAGTGATAAAATACTGCTTCCTCTGGTGGAATATGCATGACTTCGCCCAAACTGTTAGTCTTGTTTTCGCCGATAAAACGGCAATCATAAGGAAGCTTAATGCCTAAAATATTCCTTTTCCTGGTGATCTTAAAGATCCTGCGCGGGCACCAGGCAATCCTTTGAGGAGGAATCCTATATTTAAAACTACGCCAGAATATCGGGCATCTTATCACAAAAGTGCCTACTTGTGGATTAGCAGCTATCCTTTTTGAGACCGCCTGCAGATGGTCTTTTCTATAGACTTCGTCGGCATCGATCAATAAATAATAATCAAAGTCGTTTTCCAAACAATATTTCATTCCTGCATTGCGGTGTTCGGTCTCTGAGCTCCAAAGCCCTTCGATAATATGGAATTTATTATCCTTGTGGGCAAGGCGCTGGACGATCTCTTTTGTCCTGTCTCTTTCGGTCACGGTCTGGCGGGCTTTTGGGTTATACGCTATATACGGAGCTTGGCCCAAAGAAATGACTATCTTATCCACAAAATCATAGATCGACCTTATCGAGTATTCGATATAATCTTCTTCGTTATAAATACTATAGACTGCCGCTATCTTCATCGCTCTCTCAAACCTAACCTTTCCCGGGCGATATCCACCATTTCTTTAAGGCGGTGGGTATAAGTGTGCCTTTCGATCGTCAAGCGATAGCCATTCTCCGCTATCCTTTCCCTCTCCTGTTTATCCTTAAGATAATAATCTATCAAGTCAAACAGGTCTTTGGGTCCATCGAATATTACTAGATGTTCTCTATCGATAAAACCAAGCTTCTCGGCGCTATCGTCTCTTAATCTCTTCATCAAAAGCATCGCCCCGCCGGCCATTATCTCATAGTTTCTCATAGTAAAGCATTCCCCGCGGATAGCAAAGCTTAAGCCTATCTTCGAGGAACTGTAGATACGGCCCATCTCTCTGTAATCCGCCTGGCTGATGAAGCTATTGGGATACCTTTCTTTTATCTCCTGAAGATAAAACTTTCTGGGCACCCCGCCATCGCTGCCCACAAAACCTACATCGTAGGTCCTCTCCGTATCCACCCTTTTATGGATATCCGGATCGCAGCCGACATTCATCCAGACTATTTCCACAGGGGATTTCTTCCTAAGTATCTGGGTCTCCTTGCGCATCGGACAGAATACAAGTTCATATTTTTTATCCGAGAGGATCCTTCTTACACGTTTAAAAGGTTTCTTTAAATGGACATCGGAGACATAATAGACTCTGGGCTTGAGTCTCTCGGGAATATAGTGGTCATAATGGCCGTCGTCCACGCGAAAATAAAGATCATATTCGGCTCGGATGGTGCCTATATCCTGGGGAGAATAATGCTCGACCTGATGCCCCAAAGTCTTTAATGCCCGTTCGAAATAGACCCCCATTGTATAGGGAAGCTCTTTACCGAATATAATAGCTATTTTCATGACGATATGCTCCCCGGGATTGCTTGCGGCTTTATCTGCCGACCCTCAAAGTCTTCAATACAATAAGAATCCGGCCTTTCAAAGACAAAAAATGGTTCTAGCTTAAAGAAAGCGACAGCGCCTTTTTTAACCCTCTTGCTGGTACTAATGAATAAATGCACGCGGTGAAAGACAAGATTAGCCAATAAATAGAAAAATAGATATACGCTAAAAATCTTCCGCGGTATGAAAATGTTGTGTATTTTATCATAAGGACTGATCATCTTCTGTACTTCTCTGCTGGGATATCCTTTGATCAAAACATATACATCGAGGCCGTTGCCTGCTAGAAATAAGGAAAGCTCCCTTATCCCCCGCCAGCCTCTCTCGCAAGACAAGATGATATGTTTATTTCTCTTACACATAGGAACAGCTTTTTTTTGTCCTGATTATCTTAGCCGGGACACCGAAAACGTATTTATCGGACTTTACATTATCCAACACAAGGCTACCTGCCCCTACTGTCACGTTTTTTCCTATTCTGGCCTTAGTGATATTCGCACCCATACCGACAAACGTATTATCCCCTAGCGATACGTAGCCGGCGGTCCTGGCGCCGGGGCAGATAAAGACGTTTTTACCTATAAGATTATCATGTTCTATTATTGCACCGGACCATATCACAGAATTATCGCCGATTTTAGCTCCCGGATTTACAATGACCCCCGGCCCAATATAAACGCCTTTGCCTATTTCGGCACCAGGCGAGATAACTGCCGAGGGATGGATCGCATTTATAGACTTTATTTTTTTGTCTCTGCCGATTTTTGCGCAATAACTGAGTCTTTTATCTAAAAAGTTGTAACCGAAAGCAACGATTATAGCCCGGATCTTAAGTTTTCGGCAAAGCTCTCCATACTGAGCACATCTACCTAAGATAGGATACTTCAGAAACCTCCCCCTTTTCGCATCATCAAAGAAACCCGCTATCTCATGCTTACCTTCCAGATTTAAGGCATCACAGATGACCTTAGCCAGGCCTCCTGCTCCCAATACGGCAACTTTCATAGCCTACAATCCTTTCTTTTTCTTGTAATAGTCAATAGTCCTGCGCAAGCCTTCTTCCAAAGAGACCTTTGCCTTCCACTTTATGAATTTACTGACTTTGCTGGTGTCGGGAATACGCCTGGGTATGTCCTCAAATCCTTTACCAAATACTTGCTGATAATCTACGAATTTGATCTTTGACTTAAAACCACCGACCTTCTTTATGGTCTTGGCCAGTTGGTGCATATTGCATTCATCATCTGTCCCGATATTGAACACTTCATTCTCCGCTTTCTTGCAAAAGGCCAATCTTACTACCGCATCTACCGCGTCATCTACATATATGAACGTTCTGGTCTGTTTTCCGTCTCCATGGACCGTGACCTCCTCTTGATGTAAAAATTGTTTCAGAAAGATCGGGATGACCCTGCCGTGGCCTAGATCATCCAACTTTGGCCCGTATACATTGAAAAACCTATAAATAATAAACGGCAGCTTTTCCTGCTTGTGCAAGGCGAATAAGAAATGCTCACAGGCGGCCTTTGAACTCGAATAACACCATCTATTGACGCTGGTGGCCCCTAAGACCCTGTCATCTGTCTCTTTCCAGGGAATATCAGGGTTTCTGCCAAACACCTCAGAAGTGGAAGAAAAGGCTATCTTTGTCCTGTTTTCCGCGGCGAGTTTAAAGGTATTTATTGCCGCCAGGAGGTCTACTTCCATGACATTCAAAGGGTTGGTCACGTACTTAAGCGGATCGGCGATGGCCGCCAGATGAAAAAGCACTTCTTTATTCTTCATCTGATGTTCCATCAACGACAGATCGCAAACGGAATCCTGAATAAATGTAAACTTTCTATCACTCATCAGGTGCTCTATTTTCTCACCACTGGCCATATCGATAGCTGTTACCTTATGGCCTAATTCCAAAAGGCGCTGACAAATATAAGACCCTAAAAACCCTGCTCCTCCGGTAACTAAAATATCCATTGTCCTACGTCCTTCTATCTAATTTGCCATCCGTGGGTAAATTATTTTTAATCTTCTCGAATACTTCCTCTACAGTTATATTGCGAATGCAGCGGCGATTGAAAGTACAGGCCGGCAATTTAAACCGCTTGTAACAAGGCCGGCAATCGATACTTTTGCTGACTACGATGTGCTTACCTGCTGGAGGATAAGGGCCGTAGACCTGCTCATCAACCGGACCGAATACAGAGATTGTCTTTACATCCTGGCTGACCGCTACATGTAAAGGGCCGCCATCATTACAGACTACGAGTTTGCACTTGGACAGACAGGCCGCAAACTCCTTAAGAGAGGTCTTGCCACAAAGGCTGATCACCTTCTTGGCCGTGGCATCCTGTACTTGCCGGCATATATTTGTCTCGGTCTTATCGCCAAAGATGACGACCTTTGCCTTTAATTCATCGATCAATTTATCGGCAAGCCGGGCGTAGCTTGCACAAGACCAATGACGATAGGAAAAATTCTTGCCCCAACTGGCTCCTCCGGCAGGGATCATCCCTACTACCAAATCATCATCTTTTAGATCATTTTCCTGGAAAAATGAATCTGCCCATTTTTTTTCTTTTTCCGAGACATACATCTTGAGATTATGCTCTTTGGGCTTGATGTCCAAAAATCGCAAAAGATCGAGATAATATTCTGCTACGGGTTTGTCATCGTAGCCGCATATGTCGATCTTGTGCGTTAAGAAACGGCCGCGCCGCCTATAATTGTAACCTATTCTTTTTTTGACTCCGATCAGCCAAAGGAAAAGGCTATAATGATAGCCTAAAGATAAATCTATGGCTAAATCGAATCTTTCTATTTTGACCTCCTTGAGAAAAGAGAGAAATTTCTTAATGCATTCGATCTTTGAGCTCCTCCAAAGTTTTCTATATTCGTCTTTTTCAAATACAAAGACTTTATTCAGATTGGGATTATGATAAAGCGCGTCTTTAGCCCGGATGTTGCAAATATAACCGATGTATGCCTGAGGATAAGCCATTTTTATATTACTTATCATCGGCGTGGAAAAAAGCACGTCTCCGATACCAAAAGGATTAATGATAAGGATTTTCATCTAACGGCTCTCCAACTGTTTCTCTGCCGCCTCTAATACTTCCCGCGGAGTAATCGATTTCAAACATTTAAAGCCATAGGGGCAATTTCTATCTAAGCAGGGATTGCATCCTGGATCCTTGTGCAAGGCTATATTTGAGTTGCCCCATGGTCCCCAGCGCCTGGGGGATACCCCGGGAATATTACGGCCAAATATCACACAAGTAGCAGTATTGACTGCTGCTGCGATATGCACTGGGCCGCTGTCATTAGAAATCAATAAAGTACATCTGCGCAAGAAAGCGGCTAATTGTCTCAAGGTCAAGTTACCGCATAGATTTATCGGTTGGTGCTTAGTCAAAGAAATAAGCTTTATTGCCGAGCCTCTATCTTCCCCAGCCCCGATAATCGCCACCTGGGTGGAAAAACGTTGATATAATTCGTCAGCGACTTGGGCAAAATTTTCACGGGGCCAGCATTTTGCCGGATTGCTGGAATTGGGTTGTATCGCTACCAAAGGATCTTTATCTCCTATTGCGTTTTTTTCTAATAGACCTTGTACGAATCGGGCATCTTCTTTATCGATGTTGATATTTATCTTTTTATCATCTGTATCGGCCCCTATGCTGCGCACCAAATCTAGATTGTATTCGACTTCGTGCTTTTTTCCCTCATATTTGTTATCCTTGATCTTATGGGTCAAGAGGAAGCTCCATTTCCTATCATAGCCTAAGCGCAAGGGAATCCTTGCCATATACGAGAGGATGTGAAATCTCCTGGACGGATTCAACATCACCGCCAAGCTAAATCGTTCTTGTCGTATCTGGCGCAATAGAGACAGGCGCCAAGATATGCTCTTATGCCATTTCCCTTCTTCAAAAGGTAAGATCGCGTCTATCTCCTCAATCCCCTGAAGCAAATCTTTTAAACCGGCATCAGCCAACATGACAATGGTTGCCTTAAAACTTGCTTTTAACGCCCTGATGGCGGGGACATTTAATAAAACATCGCCCATCCTATCTGTACGCACCACCAGGATCTTTTTTATTTTTTCTCTATTGAGCGCTTTCATCCTTGAAGCCCCCTAGGCTCTAAGCAAAATCCGAGCAAGGCAAGGCCCAATACGCCGGCAAAGCCATTTATTAATACATCTCGTAAGTCGTATACCCGGTTAGGCAGGAAATATTGGATGACTTCGTCAATACAGCCTAAGATGAATACTGCCAAAGATGACCAAAGATATATGACCCTACCCTCAAAATTGTGCCTCAGCGCACGAAAAACAAGTATGGCCAAAAAACTGTATTCGATAAAGTGGATCTTCTCTACCGGTAATTTGATTGTGCTTAAGCCCAGTGAATATATAAACCATAAAATAGCAAGCGATATAAAGCTAAAGGCGCTTTTTCTGCTGAAAACCAAATGCATTATTATGAAGACACCCGCTGTCACCAATAGTGTAACCGGCAAGAGATTGGCTAAGCTTTCTGAAAAACTATTGAGCTTTTTCCATATACCGGGCATGATCGGCAGCGTAAAGTAGATGAAGAGTATATAAATAACCGCAACTGTCCAGTCTCTTTGTTTAGCATTAAGACCTATCAAGATCTAATCCTCTCTGTAAGCCTGCGTTGATGCTTAACATAAACCAGAATAGAACCGATAGCTGCAAGGAATAGAGATTAGTATCAAAAGTGCTGTGTGTTAATGTGGCTATTATTCCCGCTGTGATACCGGATAATACCGCATGAGAAAATCTTTTCTTCATCTTGCGCAAAGATGCCAGAGAGCGCCAGAGAAAAGTACCGATAAGAAACAAAAAGCTGATAAGGCCTACTATGCCGGTTTCAGCGGCAATTTGTAGATAACAATTATGAGCGTAAGGAATCTGTCCCTGTTCCTTAAAAAACCTGTATTCCTGGCCATATTTAGCAAAGTTACCCATAAATGTGCTAAATCCCTGTCCAAAAAAAGGTCTGTCTTTTATCATCTGCCAAGCGACCTGCCACATCAACTTTCTGTCCGAATTAGAAAGACCCGATAGTTTAAAAGAGCTCTTTGCCCGGGCTAAAATATCATAAGGCGCATCGATTATATGCGGCAAGACCACCGCCAACGCGATCAGGATGGCCATCGTAAAATAGATTATCTTTCTATTTTCCGTCAAGCCCAAAAAGCCCACTCCCACTAAAAACCCCAACCATGCTCCGCGGCTAAAAGTACCTATCAATAGAGTTAACAATAAAACTGACAATATCCTTAATGTGTACCTTGACTTTCTTTCTTTAAATCTGACGACACTTAAGGCTAGGCTCAGACAAAGAAACGGTCCCAGGTATCCTCCTAGATCACCGGGCATCTGGAAGCTTCCGGTCACTCTGCCTGCCTCCAGGGGCCACAGCCGTAGCAGATCATACCCAAAAAGGTACTGAAATAGACAATCGATAGCTACCATGATCAGAGAAGTAAACGCAACTATTAGGACTTTTTTTAATCTCGTAATGTCGCTAATAAATTCGGCCACTATAAAATAGAGCATGATATATTCCATGATCTTAGAGCCAAAGTTGCTCAGGCTTAAATGAAAGTTGCTGCTAAATATGACCGAAAAGAAACCGGCCGCGATATATAGATATATCGGTATATTAAGATAAGTGGGGATCGGCCTAAATCTTGCAAACAAGTTATATATAGGGTGTCTTTGCCCATCCGGCTTATATCTCAGGGCCCGCTTCAAGACCCAGGCTACGATCAAAAAAGAAGCCGATATTTCAATCACCGCTTTAGAAAAAGGCAAGGCAAATATCAGAAGATACAGAAAAAACGCCTCTGCTTTCTGGCAATAATCTACTATTGATTTTTTATCTAGTCTAACTCTTCCCATAAGATTCCCGCCATGCGCTTGTATTTTACACCGCAACTCTGACATTCTCGGATAATCTCCTCGAGCACCTCTTTAGTAGCCGAGGGTATGGCTACGATTACCTCTTCGGCCCCCTTTTCCCTGACTAGGCGAGTAAGCTCCTTGCGCGTACCTAGCACCGGGACACCATGGATCCTGCGGCCGACTTTCTTTGTATTGTCATCGATAAAACCTATTGGGCGATAGTTCAGGTTCTTATTAAAGCGGATCTCGCGCAAAACCATCTCACCGGCGTCCCCGGCGCCAAAGATAAGCACTCTTTTCTCCCCCGGCTTTAAAGAGATAAAAGACTCGCGCAAGACCCTGATCAATATCCTAGTGCCCGAGGCTAAAAACACGATCAATACCCAATCGATGATAAAGACAACACGCGAATAATCCTCGAATCTAAAGAAAAAAGTAAGAAACAAAACGATCAGCACCGAACTAGCGGTCACTGCTTTAAAGATGGACAACAGATCCTTGACGCTGATGTAACGCCAAATCCCCTGATAGAGCCCGAAATAGTAAAAACAGCATAAGCGAAAGGCCACTAACCAAGGCAAAGAGTTCTTTATCAAAATAAGGTTGGTCTCGGAGACCTTTCCATCAAAGCGCAACAACCATGCCGTAAAGTATGAAATGCAGATCAAGACCAAATCGATCACCACCTCAACAATACGCCGCTTGTGGAGAAAAATAGTGTTTAAAATGGTTCTGTCTTCTCTGGCTGCCTCTTTTTCCAGCATTTCTCTCTCCTTATCTGAATAAGTCTTGGTTTCCCCCAAAAATATACCGAAAAAGAAAAGGATGATTACCGCCAAGGCGGCTAGAATAGAGACCACGATTATATTCATCCGGGCATACAGAAGAGCAATCAGGCCAAAAAGTATGCTCAGCAGATATAAAAGCAAGACTGTCCTGCGCTCGGAAAGACCCAGAAACACCAAACGGTGCGAAGTATGGTCCTTGCCCCCTTGAGAGACCGGTTTGCCGCTTAACTTGCGCATTAATGTGACAAACGTCGTATCAAAAATAGGCACTCCCAGGATCAAGACCGGGACTGCTAAAGTAACCGCGACATTGGAAATATGGCCGGTAGTGCCTATGGCGGCAATGGCGGCGATAGTCGCACCCAAAAATTGGCTTCCGCAGTCACCCATAAATATTTTAGCCGGATGAAAGTTATACCTTAAAAAACCTAAGCATGCCCCGGCTAATATAGCCGAAAGAATGGCTACGACATGCATGCCCTGCAATAAGGAACAGGCAAAGAGAAAGCCAGCGGCAATAAAAGCTATACCACAGGATAGGCCGTCCATGTTATCCAAAAGATTGAATGCATTAGTAATCCCCACGATCCAGAAAATAGTCAAAGGCACGGCTATCCATTCAGTAGCGATGACCTTAAAAGTTATGCCAAAAGCCAAGATGATGCAAGATACAAGGATCTGGCCTATAAGTTTTAATTGTGGCTTGATGTGAAAGACATCATCGGCCAAACCCACCAGAAATATCACAGAGACACCAAGCAATAAGCCAAAAATGGTAAAATCTATTTGGGCGAAGATAAGCAAGGTGATAAGAAAGGCCAGATAAATCCCTACCCCGCCAAGAAGCGCGGTAGGGTTTTTATGCCATCTACGCTCATTGGGCTTTGCCACAAAGCCAAATTTATAAGCGATCCCAATCGCGATTCTAGTGAGCAACAGAGAAAACAGCAAAGATATGACAAACGGCAATAAATAATCCATGTTTTCAGTGGTCCTTTTCCTTAAAATACTGGATCACGCTTTTGAGTATACCGTCTAGGTTCATCGTCGGCCTGTATCCGACCAGGTCTTGGATCTTGGAGATGTCGGGCACTCTGCGCTGCATATCTTCAAAGCCCTCTTCGTAAGCCTGATCATAGGGGACATAAATTATCTCTGAAGTGCTTTTGGTGAGTTCGATTATTCTTTCCGCCAGGCCCCTGATGGTTATTTCTTCCTGGCTGCCCACATTGAAAACCTGGCCGATCGTCTTTGGATTTTCCATCAGCTTGGTCAAGACGCCGACCGCATCCTGCACATGCAGAAAACAACGCGACTGTTTCCCGTCGCCAAATACAGTTATCGGCTCATTTTTTAAAGCCTGATTCACAAAGCGGGGGATAACCATACCGTAAGCCCCGGTCTGCCTGGGCCCCACGGTATTAAACAGACGCACAATAATTGTAGGCAATCCCTTTTCTCTCCAATATACGTAGGCCAACATTTCATCCACAGCCTTGGCCGTTGAATATCCCCATCTACTTTTTAAAGGTGAGCCTAAAATCCTATCATCATCTTCCCTTAAAGGCCCGTTGATATTTTTGCCATAGATCTCTGAAGTCGAGGTGATTAACACTTTTTTGTTGTAGCGCTGAGCCATATCTAAGACTATCTCGCTTCCTTTGATATTAGTGGTCAAAGACTCAAGCGGTTGCTTTACTATCAACTCAACGCCTACAGCCGCAGCTAGATGGTATATCACATCTGTCTTTTCACACATCCTA
>JAFGHF010000060.1 GCA_016939375.1 Candidatus Omnitrophota bacterium
CGAAAACTACATGCCCGTTATTTCGAAACAATTAGCCTCCCGTGACTACAGCAAGACCCAATTAATTAAGCAGGCTGATGTCTTGATGGCTTTATATATTTTATCGGATGCGTTTACCTTTAAGACAAAAAGTAACAATTACCATTTCTATATAGATAGGACTATGCATAAATCTTCTTTGAGTGCGCCGATGAATGCCTTGATGGCCATCGAAGTCGGAGATAGGAGCAGGGCATACGGCCTTTTTAATACCACGTTGCGCACGGATATTAGTAATATCTATAACAATACCTACGAGGGTATGCACGGCGCCAGTCTGGGAGGCGCCTGGCAGTTGGTAATCAATGGGTTTGTGGGCTTGAGGATACAGCGTAAAATCTTGTCAATAAGGCCCAGGCTGCCGCGGATGTGGAGAAAGGTGTTGTTCTGTATAAATTGGAGGGGCAGGTTTTTGAGAATAGAAGTGGAAAACGCAAGAGTCAAAATCCAGATGCTGGCCCCCAGGAAGAAAAGGAAAGTCAGATTGAAAGTTTTTGGCCTGCCTTGTGAGATAAAAGGAAGCAAGGTCTTTAAATTCGAACGCAAGAAGTCAAAAGTCAAATTTAAGGAATACTATTTGTAGGTCCCTTAAGAAAGGAAGGGCTCTCAAGATGGTTTACTGGGCACCGTTTTTACATTTTTATCAACCACCTACACAGATTCACAGTGTATTGAAAAAGGTATGCGATGAATCTTATCGCCCGCTGCTGAAGATGCTAAAAGGTCATCCTCATGCTAAAGTGACCATAAATATGTGCGCTGTCTTGACCGAGATGCTAAATGAGCACGGGGCATACGATATAATCGAAAATATAAATGAACTTGCCCAAAACAATCAAATCGAGTTCGTAGATTCCGCTAAATACCATCCCATCTTGCCATTGGTCCCAAAAAAGGAAATACGCAGGCAAATAGAGCTTAACCATAAAGCCAACTCTTTTTTCTTCGGCAAAAGCTATAAAACGCAGGGTTTTTTCTCTCCCGAGATGTGTTATTCGGACGAATTAGTCACAGTCTTAAGCGGCATGGCCTATCGATGGATCCTGATAAGCGGCGTGGCCTCTTTGCCCAAATGGCCCATGGATGTTATCTGTAAAATTCCTTTAGGTGTCAATGGAATCGCGGTGCTTTATCGCGATGATATTTTAAGCAATAAAATCAGTTTTCAAAATATCGACAGCGAAGAATTTATCGCCGAACTATTGAAGCTGGGGCAGGATAAAGAGGATATTTATATTATCACTGCCATGGATGGGGAGACCTTCGGCCACCATATACAAAATTGGGAGAAGCTGTTTTTGGCAGAGGTATATGAGATGATTGAGGGTGTTGCCGGGTATGGCGAGATCAAACAAAGGACCGATTTAGCCGCCACTCATCAAAATATATTGGAATCCAAGGCCCTTAAGCAGATAAAAGTGGTGAAGATAAGTGAATTATTGGAAAAATTCCCTTTGAAAGATGCCAAGGCGCCGAAGCCATCTTCTTGGAGTACAACTGCCGAAGAGATAAAAAAGGCCAATTACTATCCTCTTTGGAAGGATCCAGGAAATATAATCCACGACCTACAATGGCAACATATAAATTTGTGCTTTGAATTGATGGATTATGCCGAAAGGATGCAGCGCAATGAAGAAAGCAACCGTTTTTATTATATCTCCCGTGCCCTTTTGGATAGGGCAATCCATAGTTGTCAGTTTTGGTGGGCGAATAAAAAAAGAGGCATGTGGGACATCAATTTGATCAACAAAGGGCTGCTTTTACAGGAAGAAGTCATACTCAATGTCTATAAGTCGATCAAAACATCTGAGATAAAAGAGCAGATAAAAGCCGAGCTCTATTATAAGGTGGTCGCTAGTAGAGATATTGCCAATAAAATCAGGGATCAGTTGTTTTCAACATAAGAGAAGGCGTGAAAAAAATAAATTTTGCTATAGCTCTTCATTTCCACCAACCCATCGGTAACTTCGATAATATCATCGAAAGAGCAACTCAGTTTTGCTACAAACCCTTCTTAGAACTTTTATCTCAATATCCAGAGATAAAATTATCTTTGCATATCTCCGGATGTCTACTGGATTATATCGAACAAAGACATCCGGAAATTTTAGTGCTTATAAAATCGATGGTCTTACGAGAACAAATCGAGATCTTGGGTGGAGGGTACTACGAGCCGATCTTAACCGCAATCCCCAGAAGGGATATAATAGGGCAGATTCAGATGATGACTAAATACATCAGTGAGAAATTTGGCAGGAGCCCAGCAGGTATGTGGATCGCGGAGCGTGTCTGGGAACCGGAGATTAGCAGCCCTATTTATGAAGCCGGGATTCGTTATGCCATTCTTGATGACACCCATTTATTAAGGTCGGGAGTAGAGAAGGCAAGGCTGCATGGCTATTTCCTTACCGGAGAGAGTAATAAAAAAATTGCTATTTTCCCTTCAGACAAGAACCTCCGCTATACAATACCGTTTAAGCTTCCTCAAGAGACACTAGATTATTTAAGAAAAGAGGCCAATGATTCAGGTAAGGCCCTTTTTGTGTATGGGGATGACGGAGAAAAATTCGGTGAGTGGCCGGGGACCCATAAATGGGTATACCAAGAACATTGGCTAAGGAACTTTTTTGAGCAGATCATGCAAAACAGGGACTGGCTTGAGCTAGTGCGGCTTTCTGATTATTTGCGGGATAATCAGCCATCTGCCTCGGTCGAAATACATCCAGCATCCTATGATGAGATGCTGGAATGGACTGAGGGCAAAACTTGGCAGGCATTTTTAGACAGGTATCCTGAGGCAAGCCAGATGCATAAAAGGATGTTATATGTAAGCGAAAAAGTAGAGCTGTTAGAAAAAAGCATCAAGGCCGCTGATTTAGATAAATTGAGACAGGCAAAGAGGGAGTTGTATAAGGGGCAATGCAATTGCGCGTACTGGCATGGTGTATTTGGGGGACTTTACCTTTATCACCTCAGGAATGCAGTGTATACCCATCTTATCTCGGCAGATAACATCTTAGAGGGGATCGTGCGCGGCAAAGAAAAAAGATGGCTTGAGATCAAGGAGATCGACAAAGGGCGCAATTGCATTTTGATGCAAAATCAGACTTTTTCCGTTTTTGCAGACCCAAAAGAGGGAGGCGTAATCAGAGAGGTGGATTATCGTCCACTCTCGACCAATGTCATAAACTCACTGTCTCGTAGAAAAGAACCTTATCACAAGAAAATATTAGAAGCCCAAACGCAAGATGTTGATCAGGGTGTACAGACAATCCATGATGACAAGCGCACTGTCAGCGACGCTATTAAAGAAAAGCTTATCTACGATAGTTATTCAAGAAGTAGTCTACGCGACACTTTTTTGAAAAAAGGTACAACCATAGCTGACTATGCCAATTGCAGATACGATAAATTAGGCGATTTCTGCTGTGCCCAATACACCTTAGTAAAAAAGGAAGAGGCGATATTATTGGAACGCGAATCGAATGTTTTGGAGACCCCTTTTAGAATATCAAAACAACTGAAGTTACGAGAAAAAAACACGATCGAGATATCATATAGCATCAGACGGTTGGCCCAGACGCAGCTAGACGTGCTTTTCGGAATCGAATTTAATGTGACCATGCCTTATCTTAATTCAGAAAGATATTTTTATGAATATGATGGCAGAAAAGCATCGCGGATAGACGAAAAAGGCCAGGCCTTGGCGGTTAAAAAGCTGGGAATCCGCGATGCATTAAAAGAGTGCAGCATGCAGTTTGAATTTTCAGCCGAACCCGATTTCATATGGCACTTCCCAATAGAGACTGTTTCGCAGTCGGAAAGGGCATATGAATTGAATTACCAGTGTTCTTGCATATTCCCTGTTTGGAAATTGGGCCCTGAGAGCGCAAAACACCGGCAGTTCCTGATACGATGGCGGATCTTATAAAACGCTGCTTGAATTAAAGGATTGAGGCAATGACGGTGAAAAATATAATCGAAAAATGCAATAGCCTGGATATAAGCGAACAGCGCAGTGTATCGGAGGACTACTGTGAGCTGGTATTTTTCAATAAAGAGCTGGAGGAATGGAATAATATTCTTACTGAGATCCTTGGGCCGGCAAAAAAGCCGCCGGGGATGGACCCGACTCAAGAAGACGATGCTTTGACAGAGGAATATGGCGGGATTTTTACAAATCAGACTTTGTTCAAAAAGGATTTTGACGATTGTACAATAATCGCCATGATCTGGCCTTGGCAGGATGGGACTCACACCACATTAAAGTTGGCCTATCTAAAGAAATAGCTTATGATGACGGACAATCTTTTTGAAAAAGTGATAGTAGTTGTCTTGGCGGGAGGAGGAGGCAGGAGGCTTTGGCCGATAAGTACAGATGCCAACCCCAAGCCGCTTTGTTCTTTTTCTCAAGACGGCAAGACGATGTTGCAGAAGGCGCTGGATAGGACGCAAAAAATTGTATCTGCGGACAAGATCTTTATTTCCACAAATGGGGAAGTGGCCGAAAAGATCATGGCAAAAATACCAGGTATTGGTGCAGAGAATGTTATAACCGAGCCAGCGACCAAAGACACTGCTGCGGCCATCGGTCTTTGCGCGATCATGTTGGGTCAGAGGCAACCCGATGCCATTATGGTTGTTCTGACCGCAGACCATGTTATCCCGGAAGAAAGTAAGTTTTTGGATAAAATCAAAGAGGCGGTTTGCGTTGCCCAGAGCGGGCCTTACCTGGTTACCCTAGGCATAACTCCTACCAGGGCCTCTTCAGAATACGGGTATATAAAGACAGGGCCCAAGTTGCCTATAGGCGAGGCGACATTAGAGGGTCTGAACTTTGAGGAAAAGCCCAACGAACAGACCGCGTTGGGGTTTTTAAAAGAAGGCACTTACCTGTGGAACAGCGGTATGTTTATTTGGCAGATCGATACGATACTGGCAGCGATAAAAAAGTATATGCCAGAGTTGCATGCTGGCTTGGAAGAGATAAAGGAGGCATTGCATTCAGCACAAAGTACACAGGTCATAAATAAGGTATTTGGGGGATTAGATAAGGTTTCTATTGATCACGGTTTGATGCAGAAGATAAAACCCGGCGGCGAGCTCCGAATCGCTGTCATAAAAGCCGATTTTGATTGGAGCGATTTGGGAAATTGGAATGCTATGATAATGCCTGCAGATAAAAAGGGAAATATATGCTGGGGAGAGGGCGAAAGCAGCGTTAAAAATTCCACGAACTGTGTAATACATAACGCCGGAGAACAAAAATCCTTTTTGCTGGGACTAAATGATTTAGTGGTGGTGAATTCAAAACTTTCTACTCTGGTAGTCCCAAGAAAAAGGGCTGCCGATGTAAAACAATTGGTCCACGAATTGAACGGCGACAGGGACCTAAAAAAATATGTAGAAGGAGATATCCCGCAGGTTGCCCGGCCTTTAGCCGGAAAGTGCAAAAGTAGAGATACAGAAAATTCCATTGTCTTTAGCGATGATGGCTTGGTCGCTACTATAGGCGTCGCCGACTTAATCGTAGCCAGATTTAGGAAAAATGTCGTAGTGGCTGCCAAGCGATACTTACCGGATTTGAAGGATTTCCTGAGCGAAGAGGAGTTAGCCTATATAACGGGTCTTGGCACTTGAAGTAGTGACTCGTTTGTGATATGATGTCACGAACAAACATATTTGAAAGCCAAAGCTAATAAACAATAGGAGGGAACATGGCTGAAAGGACTATATTGTTGAATGAAAGAGATATACCGCGGCAATGGTATAATTTTGCCGTAGATCTACCTACGCCATTGCAGCCACCGCTCGGTCCAGACGGCAAACCGATTTCTCCGGATATGTTATCAGCGGTTTTCCCGATGAATTTGATCGAACAGGAAGTCAGTCAAGAAAGATGGATTGATATTCCTGAGGAAATTCTGGAGATACTTTATCGCTGGAGGCCGAGCCCCTTGCGTAGGGCAAAATATCTGGAGCAATATTTAAAAACCCCGGCCCGTATTTACTATAAGGATGAAAGCCTAAGCCCTCCGGGTAGCCATAAGCCAAACACCGCTGTTGCCCAAGCTTGGTATAACAAACAGTTTGGGATCAAAAAATTGACTACAGAGACGGGTGCCGGACAATGGGGTAGTGCTTTAGCCTTTGCCTGTAAGATCGTAGGTCTTGAATGTAAAGTTTTTATGGTCAGAATAAGTTTTGACCAAAAACCATTGCGTAAGACAATGATGCGGGTCTGGGATGCCAACTGTGTGGCCAGCCCCAGTAAAGAGACACGTTTTGGGCGGGAAGTCTTAAAAAAGATGCCGGATACTCCAGGGAGCTTAGGTATTGCGATCAGCGAGGCCATAGAGGAAGCAGTGGCAGATAAGAGCGGCAAGACTAGATACTCGTTAGGAAGCGTGCTTAACCATGTGATGTTACACCAGACGATAATCGGCCTAGAAGCAAAGAAGCAGCTTGAGTCTATCAGCGAGAAGCTGCCGGATGTTGTCGTCGGGTGTGCCGGTGGAGGCAGCAACTTTGCCGGACTGGCTTTTCCTTTTGCCTATGATAAGATCAACGGGGCAAAGATCGAGATCATCCCTACTGAGCCTACAGCTTGTCCGACAATGACCCGGGGAGAGTTTGCCTATGATTTTGGAGATACCGCCTGTACCACTCCGCTTTTGGCGATGTATACCCTGGGTCATGCCTTTGTGCCACCGCCTATTCATGCCGGAGGCTTGCGCTATCATGGCATGGCGCCTTTAGTATGTCAGGCGATCAACGACGGTTTGATGACCCCGAAGTCCTACGAGCAAAATAGATGTTATGAATCTGCCTTGATCTGGGCCAGGACCGAAGGTACAATATGTGCCCCGGAGACAAGCCATGCGATTGCCTGTGTCATTGAAGAAGCCGAAAAGGCGCGCCAAGAAGCAAAAGAGAAAGTGATTATTTTCAACTATAGCGGGCACGGCCTGATGGACCTTTCAGGATACGTCAATTATCTCGACGGCAAGCTTATAGACTATCCTCTTCCTGAGAAAGAACTGAAGAAATCGTTGGCTTCGATCAAGGATTTACCCAAGCCCAAGACGCAAAATACAACAAAAGTATAAGACATGAACTTTTGCAAAAAACTAACTACACAGCCTCGAGTCAACCTTGAGGCTGTTTATTTTAGTAAAACCTATGCGCTATAGACTTTTATCTTGGAATGTAAATGGAATCAGGGCAGTCGAAAAAAAAGGTTTTTTTCAATGGCTTTACAGAGAAAAACCGGATATACTGGCTTTGCAGGAAATAAAAGCCAGGCCAGAGCAGCTGGGACCCCAGCTCAAGAGCCCCAAGGGTTATTTTAGCTATTGGAACAGCGCCGAGAAAAAAGGTTATAGCGGGGTAGCGGTTTATAGCCGGAAGAAGGCAAAAAAAGTCGTCTATGGTTTAGGAAACAAGCAGCTTGACAGTGAAGGCAGAACCCTGATCCTAGAGTACCCCGAATTCACCCTCTTTAATATTTATTTTCCCAACGGGAAGATGGGGCCCGATCGACTGCGTTTCAAGATGGATTTTTATGAATGGTTCTATGAATACCTGCAAGACAAAAAGACAAAAAAGCCCAGGGTTGTTTGCGGTGATTTTAACACGGCGCACAAAGAAATAGACCTTTCCCGACCCAAAGAAAATAGCATGGTTTCAGGCTTTCTGCCTGAAGAGAGGTTTTGGCTGGATAGGTTGGTGGACAACGGCTTTTGCGATACATTCCGGGAATTTGATAAAAGCGACGGAAACTATACCTGGTGGGATTACAAATCCAGGGCCCGGGAAAGAAATGTCGGTTGGCGTATTGACTATTTTTTTATTGAGAAACGCTACGTGGGCAATCTTAAAGATGCTTATATTCTGAAAGATGTTCCTGGCTCGGATCACTGTCCGATAGGCATTACCTTAAAATTTTGATAGGTCCAATATGAATGTTTATCTTATCATAATCTTATCTATCCTGATAGCCGAGTATGTCCTAGAAGTATTTGTGGAGAGGCTAAATTTAAGATCTGCCTCAGGCCTATTGCCAAGCGAGTTTCAAGGATACTATGACGCCCAGAAATACAGAAAGGCCCAAGAATATCTAAAAGACAATACGCGTTTTAAGATTATAAAAAGCTCATTTTTCACTGCAGTTATCGTAGTTTTTATTCTTAGAGGAGGCTTTAATCTTGTCGACAAATTTGCCAGAAGTTTTGCTCTAGGCCCCATAGCCACAGGGTTGGTATTTGCTGGCGTCTTGCTACTGGGCTTAAAGTTTATCGGCGTCCCTTTTTCCGTATACCATACTTTTGTGATTGAGGAAAAATTCGGATTTAACAGGTCAAGCGTGAAAACCTTTGTTCTGGATTTTATAAAATCCCTATTTTTGGGAGCGATTATCGGTGGCCTGGTTTTCTCGGTGGTTTTGTGGTTTTTTGGCAAGGCCGGTCCATGGGCCTGGGCCTATTGCTGGGTGGCTGTGACGTTCTTTCAATTCTTTCTCGTATTTATCGCTCCTATTGTGATCCTGCCCTTGTTTAACAAATATATACCGTTGGAAGAAGGCGAGCTTAGAAGTGCCATTGAAGAATATGCGGATTCTCAAGACTTTAAGATTAAGGGGATCTTTAAGATGGACGCCTCTCGTCGATCCAGCAAATCAAATGCCTTTTTTACCGGTTTTGGCAGATTCAGAAGGATTGCTCTTTTTGATACCTTGATCTCAAAACATACAGTTGAAGAATTGGTTTCCGTGCTTGCGCATGAAATAGGCCATTATAAGAAAAAACACATCATCAGGCAATTGGGCCTGACAATTTTCACTAATGGCCTGATGTTTTATGTCCTTTCGCTATTCATAAAGAATTCTGGATTGTTTGCTGCTTTTAAGATGGAATATTTGTCAAATTATGCCAGTTTGTTCTTTTTTGCATTTCTCTATACCCCCATAAGCCTAATATTTTCAGTGATGCATAATGTTATTTCACGCAGGCACGAATACGAGGCCGATGCATATGTACTTTCAACATATAAGAAACCAGAAGCTTTTGTAGAAGCCCTTAAAAAGCTTTCGGTAGATAATTTGTCCAATCTTACGCCCCACCCTATAAAGGTATTTTTCGATTATAGCCACCCGCCAGTTTTGCAAAGGATCCAGGCGATTAGAAAAATAAGACCGTAGACACTAAAATAAGGTTTTTGCTGGACAACTTTGTCCTCATGGGCTATAATAACAAGCTAAATCAGCAAAAAATCGCTAAATTTCAGCAAAAATAGGAAGATTTTACCTGAATGAAGATAGAGGAGGCAGTTAAACAGAGGAGGTCGGTGCGGCAATTTTTGCACAAGATGCCCAATGACGAAGATGTGCAAAAAATCCTCCAAGCTGGCACCTGGGCCCCTTCAGGGCTGAATAATCAGCCATGGAAGTTTAAAATAATTCGAGAAAAGGGTCAGAAAGAAGCCCTGGCGCGGTTTACCAAATACGGCAAGATCATTGAGGCTGCGCCAATTGTGATTTGTATATTCTTGGATTACGGAGCGAGTTACAATCGCGAAAAAGATATTTTGGCTGTTGGTGCCTGCGTTCAGAACATGTTGCTTCAGGCATACGAATATGGACTGGGCACTTGTTGGTTAGGCGAAATCTTAAACAAAAAAGAACAGTTAATAAAGTATTTAAAGATTAAAGATGACCTCGAGCTCATGGCAGTAGTATGCCTTGGTTACTCTGACGAGGAAGTTACTAAGGGTTGCCGTAAGAGGTTGAGTAGCTTTATGTTGAAATAGTTTTTTTGCGCGCTCGTAGCTCAGTTGGATAGAGTAGGTGGCTTCGAACCACTTGGTCGCAGGTTCGAGTCCTGCCGAGCGCGCCAGATATTTTTCTTCCCAATATTGACCTAATTTTGACATTATGTTATAATAATGAGCCTTATTAGGTAATTGATGCGCAATAAGGCCCGCATAGCTCAATTGGTAGAGCAGCGGACTCTTAATCCGTTGGTTCAAGGTTCGAGTCCTTGTGCGGGTACCAAGCTAAAAGAAGTCCGGTACCAATTAAGGACTCGAAGCGAGCGAACGCCGAACGAAGAGAGGAAAAGGCCGTAAGTCCGTCCCGAACGAAGAATCTTAATTAGAACTTCTTCGGGATCCCAAAGCTAAGAGAATGTATTGGGAAA
>JAFGHF010000061.1 GCA_016939375.1 Candidatus Omnitrophota bacterium
TGCCGAGAGTGGGACTCGAACCCACACGGAGCTAAGCTCCAACGGATTTTAAGTCCGTGTCGTCTACCAGTTCCGACATCTCGGCCTTTTTAGCTATCAGCTATCAGCTGATTGCCGAAGGCTCCAATGGAGGCGGCTGCCGGATTCGAACCGGCGGATAAAGGTTTTGCAGACCTCTGCCTTACCACTTGGCTAAGCCGCCTTTAACTAAAAAGGCGTAAGATACAACCGCTTACGCCCCGCCTGCCCTGACATACAGCGACGGGCAGACTGGGTTAATTTATCATAGTTTTTTCTATATTGTCAAGCAAAATCCTGGAAAGCCTCGCCTTGGTAGCCTGCCTGACCATCCTCGTAAGGCCATTTTTATCTATTAACAATGAGCTGATCTTTGCCTGCCCAAATGGATAACTGCCTGATTTTATTGATGTTGCAACGATTAAATCCAAATTTTTATCTCTCAATTTGGCCCGGGCATTTTTTTCTAGATTTTCGCTCTCCAGGGCAAATCCTACCATCATTCTAGCGCCTTTTTTACTGGAGAAGCTTTTGAGAATATCGGGGTTCTTTTGCAAGCTAATATGGAGCGCCTTTTGCGCTTCTCTTTTAATCTTTTTTTTCGCTGTTTTACCCGGCCTAAAATCACATACAGCTGCATTCATGATCAGGCAATCGCTCCAAGTAAACTTCTGCTCGATCTGCCTCTTCATCTGGGCCGATGTCTGTACGTCTATGGCCTTAATATCTCTGGGCCTTGCCTGCGTTGTAGCTCCTGCAATAACAATAACTCTGTGGCCTCTTTTTTTGGCTTCTTTGGCAATCTGAAATCCAAAATACCCTGTAGCATAATTGGAAATAAAACGGACGGGGTCGATTTTCTCCCTTGTCGCCCCTGCGGTGACCAGGATATTTAATCTTTTTCTCTTCATCGCAATGTCCTTATTGCCTCGCTAACGATTTTTTCTACGTCGGCAAGGTGCCCTATGCCCTCTGGGCCACAGACCAGATGGCCTCTTTGGGGCCCCAGAAAACGGTATCCCAGTTTCTTGAGGCGGGCGATGTTCGCCTGCGTGACCTTATGTTTGAACATATTTTCGTTCATCGCCGGGCAAAGCATGATCGGAGCACGCGTAGACACGGCTAAAGCAGTCAAGGCCTCATCGGCCATCCCCGCGGCCAATTTAGCCACTATATTGGCAGTCGCCGGAGCGATCAAAAGCAGATCACAACGCTGGGCCAATGATATATGCAAAGGATTCACGTTATCTGGCAAAGTAAATAATCCACGGACAACCTTATTGCCGCTTAGCGTCTGCAAGGTCAAAGGCGTGATGAATTCCTCCGCGTCTTTGGTCATGACTACAGTGACGTTTATGTTATGTTTTTTTAAGCGGGTGATGATCTCGCAAGCTTTATATGCGGCAATGCTTCCCGTTACGCCTAAAATTATCTCTTTGCTTTTAGACATGGCTATTTCCCTACTTGCAGCTTGATCTTTCCTTGGGCGATCTCCTCTAAGGCAATGGAGGTGACCTTTTCCTTGTCGAACGCCACCAGCTTAGGCGCGCCGGCATTGAGTTCTGTTGCTCTCCTGGAAGCCAGCACTACTAACTTATACATGCTGTTGGTTTTTTTCAATAGGTCCTGTATCGGTATATATGACATCCTATTTTCTCTCTCTTTCGTGCTTGACTATCTCTTTTAATTTATCCAACCCCTTGGCGATCTTATCATTTAAAACTACGTAGTCATATTCCCTGACAAATCTATGGCTCATTTCCTTCTTGGCCAGGTCTAATCGACGGGTTATTTCGACATCGCTCTCCGTAGACCGGCGCCTGAGGCGATGCTTGAGTTCATCAAAAGTAGGTGGCTTTATAAAAATAAACACGGCTCTATATCCTCTGCCTTTTTTGCCCTTTCTGCAAAGCGAGGAGGAACCGCTTCTGCGTAGCATGCGCTTAATCTTCAGCGCCCCTTGAACATCGATATTTAAAAGCACATCCGTGCCTTGCCCGACGTGTAGCCTGATAAAATCCTTGGGCGTACCATAAAAATTATCTAATACTTTGGCCCATTCTAAAAATTGTCCGCTTCTTCTGCGTCTGAGAAACTCGGGCTTAGAAATAAAAAAATAATCTTCGCCATGGCGTTCCCCCTTGCGGGGCTTGCGCGTGGTCACAGAAACAGAAGGCACCAACACTCTTTTGCCCGAGAAGTCCTTGATCAGCCGTTGGCATAAAGTCGTCTTTCCCGAGCCAGATGGGGCTGAGACTACAAATAATATACCCTTTCTGGCCACCCTCTTAATCCGCCTCTTCGCTACGTTGAATAAGGGTTTGGGGCTGGATGCTGGAGAGAATTATGTATCCGCTATCAGTAATTACTACTGCCCTGGTCCTGCGACCGTTGGTGACGTCTACGAGCCTATGACTCTTCCTCGCCTCTTCCTTTAATCTTTTCATGGGCGCGGCCGCGGCATTAGCTATGCAGACCACGCGTGAGGCCGCTACGCCATTATCAAACCCTAAATTCAATATTTTCATACTATCACTCGACATTTTGTATTTGTTCGCGCATCTTTTCGATCTGACTTTTAATCTTTATCACCCAGCGCGAAATACGAAAACTGCTTGCTTTGGCCCCAATGGTATTCGCTTCCCGGAACATCTCCTGGGCTATGAAATCGGCTTCTTTGCCCGTTTCTTTGTGCGTGCGCAAAGTACTTTTAAATCCCTTAAGATGGCTCTTTATGCGCGTCAGTTCTTCGCTGACATCGCTATTGCGCACAAAAAGCGCTACTTCCTCGGCGATCCTTTCGTGGTCGGGACTATCGACACCGGAAAAGGTCTTCACCTTTTTAAAGAGGTTGTCTCTGTACTTATCTATAACTTTGGGGAGCTGTCCTTCTATCTTGCCTAAATAAACCCGGATGATGGTGACCCTTTTCATCAAGTCTTTTTGTAGCCTGCGGCCCTCTGCCTCGCGCATCCGCTCCAGCTTACCCAAGGCATGATCCAGCGCCTTTTTTAGATAAGGCCAAAGGTATGGCGCCTCATCTTTGACTTGTTCATAAACAATGACTTCGGGCATGGCAATAATCTCTGTTATGCCGATATCGTCTTTTAGGCCTAAGTTTTTCTTCAGTCTCAGCATCTCATGGTGATATTTTTTGGCCATGGCTATGTTTAATGAAAAATGGGTGTCCGCCTTTTTCTTGCTCTCCCAAGAGGCAAACAGATTGACCCTGCCCCTTTTTACGCGCTTTTTCACATGGTCCCTGACCTTGTCTTCAAAAATAGAGAGATTATTTGGCAAGCGGCAGGCCATATCGAAATACTTGTGATTGAGGCTCCTGATTTCCACGGTAAATGTCCCCGTTTTGCTGATCGAGCGGCTTTTTCCATAACCGGTCATGCTTTTAATCATTGTTTTACCTCTTCTTCATGCCCAAATCCTGATTTTTTTGTCTTTTATCACTACTTGCTTCGTTGGATATAAATCTAAAATGATGTCGTCGGGCTCAAACCAAAGCTTGATCTCTCTTTCTGCCTCTTCTGCGTTTTTGGAGGTATGAATGACGTTTTCATAAATCCCCCTGGTGGTTATACGGCCATAGGCTCCGCGGATTGATACGGGGTCGGCTTCTTCAGGGTTCGTGGCTCCGGCCAGCTCGCGCACCTTTACAATCGCTTCCTCTCCCCAATAGACCATGGCCATAACTTTGCGCCTCTCATGGAGCTCGCCGCGTATATATTTGACCAGCTCTTCAAAAAAAGGCTTGTCCTTCATCTGCTCGTAATGCTCTTCGGCCAACTTTCGGCTCACCTTGGCTATTTTTGCGGCAACGATCTCAAGCTTAGTTTCCGAAAGCCGGGTCAATACATTACCAGTGAGAGATTTCTTTAAACCATCGGGCTTGACTAAAACCAATGTTTGTTGGTTCATGCTCTCCCCTCTGTTAAAATCGTAACATGTTTATTTACAAATGTTATTTTTGTGTTTTTAAGGTTACTAAAAAACTTTAATTATTTATTTAGTGTTTTTTAGAAGCCTGATCAGTCTGTCTAAATCGCTAAGCGAATAATATTCGAGAATGATTCTTCCTCTTTTGCGCCCGGGAACAATGCGAACTTTGGTGCCCAAGGCAAGCTGAACTTGATGTTCCAGGTCTATTATATGTGGATCGCGAACCCCCTGCTTTTTTCTCCTAATTCTACCGGTTCTCTTAGAAACCATCTGTTCTAATTCCCTAACCGAAAGGCGCTGAGAAATCGCTTGCCTAAAAAATCTGCCCTGTTCTTCAATCGCCCGCAGACCTAAAATAGTTCTTGCATGGCCCATAGTAATCATTCCCCGGCGCAGGGCATCTTGGATTTCTTTTGGTAACCTCAATAATCGCAACATGTTAGAAACTGAGCTGGGGTCTTTCCCTACCATTTTAGCAATCTGTTCCTGCGTATATCCGAATTCTGATATCAACTGCTCATAGGCCTGGGCTTCTTCTAATGGATTGAGTTCTTCCCGCTGTATATTTTCGATAAGGGCCAGCTGCAGCGCTTCTGCATCCTCAACATCTTTTACAATAGCAGGTATCTCAGTAAAGCCTAAGGTCGATACCGCCTTAAGTCTTCTTTCGCCTGCGATCAATTCATAGCCGTCCTTTTGGGTTCGCACGAGAACAGGTTGGATTACCCCTTTTGCCTTTATCGAAGCTATCAATTCTTCTAATTTTTTGGGGTCGATCTCTTTTCTGGGCTGGTATCTATTGTGCTTTATTTTGGTCAATTTTATTTTTATGACCTGGTCCTTGTCAACAAGTGATTTATCAGGCATTAAAGCGCTTAAGCCCTTACCCAATACTTTTCTCTCCATTGATGGCTCCTCCTCTATTCGACAGCTGTCTGTTCAGGCGACTCAATTTTTTTCTCTAAATTAAGCTTGCTGATACCCGTTGACTGTTCTTGTAGTTTTGTGCTAGACAATATTTCTTCAATAATCTGCTCGTCTATTGCCTGGGGGCCCATAATCTCCTTGCAAAGATCTAGGTATTTTTGCGCCCCTATTGACTTGCGGTCGTATAGCACTATGGGCTTGCCAAAACCAGGCGCTTCGGTCAATTTTATATTTCTGGGGATTACCGTCTTATAAACCTTTTGCTTAAAGTATGTTCTGGCCTCTTCTATGACCTCGTTGGTTAAGTTGGTCCTATAATCGGCCATGGTCAAAAGAACCCCTTCTATTTCCAAGGCTGGATTCAAATGGTCTTTTACCAAATTCATGGTCCGGGCCAAAAGACTTAATCCTACTAACGCATAATATTCACATTGTATGGGTATAATAATAGAATCGGCGGCTGTAAGGGCATTTATGGTTAAAAGCCCTAGTGATGGAGGGCAATCTATTACTATGAGGTCAAATTTGTGCCTGATTTGGTCCAGGGCCTTTTTTAGGCGGAATTCGCGGCCCATCACCCCTACAAGCTCTACTTCTGCCCCGGTAAGGTCAAGGTGGGAAGGAATTAAGGCAAGATTGGGTACTGCTGTATTTAATATTGCGCCTTCGATGTCAACCTGTTCTAGTATGGCGTTGTAAACGCTGATTGTAAGCCCTGTGGTATCTATCCCCAGGCCGCTGGTGGCATTGCCTTGAGGATCGATATCTACAAGCAAAATCTTCTTATTAGCAACTGCCAAGAATGAGCAGATGTTTACGGCTGAAGTGGTCTTGCCGGTCCCGCCTTTTTGATTGCAAATGGCAACTATTTTGCCCATATATAGTTATATATGTTAAAATTGATATTCACCCCGCTAGAAGGCTTAAAGGGTTCCGCACCCTTTTCTAACGGGGTACACTTGGAAACATTTCACGTGGAAACATTTCACGTGGAAACATTCAAAAATCGACGAATAATATCTTATTATATACTTATTATAGAGTTTGTCAAGCGAAATCGGCTATTTCTTCAGGGTAACTTTGACCCTGGCGGGCCTTGCCCCCTTCATGCCAAAAAGCCCCCGATTTTCCTCGGCAAGGATCTCCACTTTGACCTGGTTTCGCGTTACACCCAGTTGTTTCAAGGCAAACTTAATCGCCTCTTGAGAAGTCTTGCCCTCTACTTCGATGCTGTCCATCGTCGATCACCATCCAAACTCTAATAAAATCAATGAGTTGCTATATGTTATTGACGCCTTATGCAGTAGCAAGCGCCTTGGACTTATTTTTGATTAAAAGCTGCTGCAAAGACGTAACTGTATTGAAGGTGAACCAATAAAGCACCACGCCCGAGGGCAAACTAGCAAATATCCAGGTCAATAATATCGGGAACATAACGCTCATCATCTTGGCCTGTTCCTGCTGAGCGCCCCCTGCCGCCCCCATCCCAGTCAACTTTTGCTGTACAAACATACTAATTCCCATTAAAACAGGTAAAACATAATAGGGGTCTTTGGCCGAAAGGTCGACTATCCAACCAAAAAAAGGAGCCCCGCGTAACTCGATTGAATTATATAAAACAACATAAAGTGCAAAGAAAACAGGCATTTGCAACACTAATGGCAAACACCCGCTTTGGCAGCTAGCAAGCGGGTTTATTCCCCTTTTTCGGTAGAAATCCATCAATTCCTTATTCAGCTTTTGGGGATTGTCTTTATATTTTTCCCGCAGGGCATCCATTTCTGGTTGTATAGATTTCATCTGCTGCTGCATCTTCTGCATGGACTCAAAACTACGGTGAGTTAATGGATAAAACACGATCTTGGTCGCAATGCACAAGAGCACTATGGCCCAGCCAAAGTTTCCAGTCCATTTAGAAAAAAATACCAAAGAGAGATAAATGAAGCGCGCTATTGGACTAAAAAATCCGTAATCAATTGATTTTTCAAGACTTACGCCTGCCTCTTTTAATCTCGTCTCCTTCTTTGGCCCCATGTAAAGATTGACTTTTAATGTTTCCTTGTTCTCCCAGGTAAACTTTAATGCCGCCTTTTGTTCGCCAAATCTGTTCTTTTCAATCACCACTGAATCAGCTGCCTTGCCGGGAATGGCGGCGGTCAAAAAATATTTATTTACCAAGCCGGTCCAAATTACCTTACCCGGCGCATTTTCTCGTTCAACACTAATATTTTCTTCATTGCGCTCATAGGATTCTTTAGCAACCCATTTCTGTTTGCCATTGTCAAAAAGCGTTACCGGCCCTAGGTATGCCTGCATCCTGCGTCCCGCTTGAATTTGGGGCAGGCCCACATCCGGTCCACAGTAAAATAAAATTTTGTCTTCCGGGGCATCCGCTTCTTGCCAACCCGAAAATTTGAGCTTTAACCCTATAATATAATTGGAGTTAGAGAAGGAATATGTCTTCTCAATAGTCCGTCCTTGGGGGTCTCTAAATGTGAATTTGATGCTACCTTGCGGGCTATTTTTATCCAGGAGAAGCTTATCTTTAGAAAAACTGTAACTGACTGTATTTATTTGCGTGCTTATTTGTTCATTCCCCGGAAAAATAACAGTAGGGGCATAATCGTCATCCAATTCTGCAGCCAGAGAAACAAGCTCTGCGCTTTCGGGGTCGTTTTCGATCCGCCTGGCCAGAAGTTCCAGCTTTTCTTTTTCCCGTTTTAAAAATTCTGCTTTTTCCTCAGAAGCGCCATTAAGCGACTGCTCTATTTGGAAAATCTTGGCCTGAATATCTTTCAAAGCAATGTTCTTTTCGGGATAATTTTTCAGCTTACAGCTCTTAATCCTTGCCCCGCTTGAAGTTATGGATATTTTAAGCAGATCTGTCTCAACCAAGACCTCCTTTGCCTGGCCCTTGGCGCTGATCTTGGATGGGGCCACCGATTCCTGGGTCTTGCTGACATTAGAAGTAGGGGAGGGGACGGCTTCTGTTTTCTGGGCCACAACTTCTTCATGCCGGGGTACCTGCCGTGGGTATTTTTGGGCCAAATAATAATTGTAAATGATTATAACTAAAAGGGAAAGAGAAAATGCCAATAAGGTACGTTTGCCCATAAAATCTCCTATTTTACCGGATCATAAAAATTAGATTTGCTAAATGGATGGCAGCGCATTAGGCGTCTTATAGATAAAAAAGAGCCGCGCAAAAACCCCTTCTTGTTGATGGCTTCTCGGGCATAGGCAGAACAGGTAGGGTAAAAGCGACATCGCGGTAACATCATGCCTGATAGGTAGTTACGATAAAAATCTATACAACATAAGACAATCTTTTTACTCATATCGCCCAATATTCTAATAGTAAGCACTATAGTAGACATTTATTTTTTCAAGACTCCTGCTTTTTGAGCAAGACCAAGAAGCTCCTTTTGTAGTGTTTGAAAGCCGACCTTTTTCTGGTCGAATCTCCGTGCAGCCACTACTACATCATAGCCAGGTAAAAATCTCGGCTTATTAAGGCGAAAGGCCTCCCGCAAGCTGCGCTGCAGCGCATGGCGCTGGGTGCTCAATTTAAAGCTGCGCTTGGCTATAGACAGCCCCAAACGGGGGCAATTGTGGCTTTTATTGGCAAGTGCCCATAGAATTAAATGGGGCCCCTGTGTCTTGAGCCCCTTAGAATACACACTCTGAAACTCGGCGCAACGCCTAAGCTTATCCTGCTTCTTTAGGCTGGCAGAACTCATGCGCTAAGGCGCTTCCTGCCTTTTTGGCGCCGGCGGGCAATGACTGCCCTGCCGCCTTTTGACGCCATGCGCCGGCGGAAACCGTGTTTTCTCTTTCTTTTTAATTTAGTTTTTGGCCTAAGAGTCTTTTTCATGGTTTGAAAAGAAATTATAGCACAAATTTTTTTTAAGTCAAGTAAAATATGCGTCCACGCCGTACTCGACCAGCATAATGGCCTGCGGCCTTTTTCCGCTGCCCCCGCAGCCTGGCATAAAAAGGGTTAAATTTTAAAAAATTTTCTTGCAAATGGTTTAGGGCTCTGATATAATAGCCCATCATTGTCGGGGGCAAGGGATGTTTTCGGCATATAAATTAAATTTGGGTTAGAAGATAACCTGTGGATAACATGTGAATAAAGGTTTTGGGTGTGGAAGAAGCTGCTCAAGTTTGGTCTAAGGCACTGAAAATAATAGAGGAACAACACGGAAGCGAAGCCATCGAAACTTGGTTCCGTCCAATAAAGGTACGCTCGATAAAGGACCATACATTGACTTTGGAGGTACCCAATAAATTCTTCCAGACCTGGATAAAAGAACACTATTTGAGCGCAATAGAGGATAGCGTCAAAAGTGTCGTCCAGGCAGAAGAGGCGAATATTGAGCTTTTAATCGTCCAGCCAGATCAGCAATCACAACAGCAGGAAGAAAAACCGAAGCAGAGACGTTGGTTTTTCCGGCCCCCCAGCAAGCCGCAAGCACAAGGCCAGCTGGAGCTCAACCCACGCTTTAGTTTTGAAAATTTCGTAGTCGGCCCGAGCAACCGTTTCGCCCACGCCGCCTCCCTGGCAGTAGCCGAGTCCCCAGCGCGTTCATATAATCCGCTTTTTATATACGGTGGGGTAGGCCTAGGCAAAACCCATTTAATGCAGGCAATAGGCATGCACATTCAAAGCCGCAATTCCGGGCTTAATGTAACCTATATTTCCAGTGAAAAATTTACAAATCAGCTTATAAGCGCCATCCAACACCGTACCACAATGGACTTCCGGCAAAATTATCGCAACGTAGACGTGCTTTTAATAGACGATATTCATTTTATTGCCGGCAAAGAATCCACTCAAGAGGAATTTTTTCATACCTTTAACGCGCTTTACGACGCACACAAACAGATCGTATTATCCAGCGACCGTTTCCCCAAAGACATCCCTTCTTTAGAAGAAAGACTGGTCTCCCGTTTTGAATGGGGGCTAGTGACAGATATCCAGCCGCCGGATTTCGAGACACGCATAGCCATACTGAAGAAGAAAAGCGAGCAAAACGGCATCAACGTGCCGGACGATGTAATCTATTTCATAGCCGAAAAGGTAAAACTCAATATCCGCGAGCTGGAAGGGGCCCTGGTAAGGGTAGCGGCGTATTCCTCTTTGACTAACGAGAGGATTTCGCTAGACCTCTCTCATTCCGTATTAAAAGACATGTTTATGGAAGAGAAAAAGGTCTCGATCGACGATATTCAAAAAAGGGTGGCCGCTTATTTCGACATACGCCTTTTGGATATGAAGGCAAAGAAGAGGAGCCGGGCAATCGTATACCCTCGGCAGATCGCAATGTATTTGGCCCGTTCTCTCACAGATTACTCGTTACCCGAGATTGGGGAATATTTCGGCGGAAGAGACCATACCACAATCTTGCATGCCTATGAAAAGATCGAAAAAGGCATAGAAAAAGACTCCAAGCTAAGGGATTTAGTGAACAAATTGGCTATGGAGATAAAGAGTGGATAAATTGTGGGTGGTTTTTGGTTTTTGGTTGACAGAAGAGTATTGTGGATAACCTGTGGATAAACACCAAACGTTATCCACAGAGTATATTTTGTACTACCGATTGATTTTATTGGGGTAGAAACTTTATCCACATTTTCCAATGCGTTACTATTACGGCTTCTATCTTTTATATAGTTTAATAACTAATAAGGAGATTGAATAATGAAGATTCTAACCGAAAAAGGTTCTCTTTTGAAAGCCATACAAACTCTTCAAACTGCCATATCAAGTAAGGCAACATTGCCTATTTTAGCCAATTTTCTCATGGAAACACATAAAGGTAAAATACATATGGCAGCCACAGATTTAGATGTAGGAATCTCTTTAAATGTACCGGTGGAGATCTTAGAAGAGGGGGGTATAACCGTCCCAGCAAAAAGGTTTTCCGATATAATCCGCGATTTACCAGAAGGAAAGATAGATATTAATGTAAGAAAAAACAACTCTATTTCCATTGAATCACAGAAATGCTTTTTTAAGTTGATGGGGCTGCCCAAAGAAGAATTCCCCAAACTGCCCAAATTACAAGACAAAGAAAGTATTGTCTTAGATCAACAGCTTTTAAAAAACATGTTGAACCTGACATCTTTTGCCGTATCGCACGATGAAACAAAATATATATTAAACGGGGTCTTGCTTGTGATTAAAGGCAAAAAGATGAGGTTGGTGGCTACAGACGGAAGAAGATTGGCTTTGATCGAAAAAGAATTAGAAAACACCTCCGAGCTAAAAAAGGAAGTCATTATTCCCACCAAGGCAATACAGGAGTTGATGCGCAACTTGGCCGACCAAGGTACGATAAAAATAATCTTTAGCGAAAACCAGATTTCTTTTCAATTCGATAACATAATGCTTGTTTCTCGTCTTATAGAGGGGCAATTTCCCAATTATGAGCAGGTGATACCAAAAGAAGGAAAAGACAAAATCGTGATGGACAGAGAAACATTTCTTTGGGCGGCCAAAAGAGTTTCAAATCTAACCTCGCCAGATTCGCAATCAATAAAAATAGACCTTTTTAAAGACAAGATCATCTTTTCCAAAAACAGTCCTGATATGGGTGAGGCCAAGGAGGAAATCGACATCGAACATAAAGGAGATGAATTTTCCGTAGGCTTTAACCCAAACTATTTAATCGACGTGTTAAAAAATCTAAAAGACCAAAATATAAGTTTAGAGTTGACTGGACCAGAAAGCCCAGGTATAATTAGGGCCCAAGAAAACTATGTTTATATAGTGTTGCCTATGCAGCTCTCGTAATTTTGCCAAAAAGGACACATGAAGCGCACATATAAAGCCACCCCAGAATCTATCAGCGACATATTAAAGAAGGTGGTAGAAAAACTCGATCCGGAAAAGAAAAACAGGGCAGCTAAGCTACTGTCCGCTTGGCGCAGCGTTGCCGGAAGCGAATTAGCTCAACATACCAGGCCCGGTGGTATGAAAAAGAATTGCCTTTTGGTGATCGTGGAAGACTCGGCCTGGTTTTACCAGGCTAACCTTAAAAAAAATAAGATATTGCAGGCTCTTCAGAAAAAGAAGGGCTTTGAAAAGATAGAGAAAATCCATTTTAGAATAGGGAAGACCTAGGTTGGTAAGATGGCCAAAAAGAAGAAAGCAAAAAAAGTAGAAAAGAAGCCACAGAACACAAAAAAAGAGAAAGACCCAAAGCAAGCGGCCCAGAAAACCGCGACCCATCAATATGATGCCCGCACCATTCAGGTGCTAGAAGGGGTGGATGCGGTCCGGAAGCGCCCGGCCATGTATATCGGAGACGTTTCTACGGCCGGCTTACACCATTTGGTGTATGAAGTTTGCGATAACTCCATCGATGAGGCCATGGCCGGATATTGTAACAATATCCATGTCACTGTGCACGCGGACAATTCCGTTACGGTCTCTGACGACGGAAGAGGCATCCCGGTAGATATACACAAGACCCAAAAGAAACCGGCCTTGGAAGTGGTCATGACTACCTTGCATGCGGGCGGTAAGTTCGACCATCGTGTGTATAAAGTAGCTGGTGGGTTGCATGGGGTGGGAGTGAGTGTAGTGAACGCGCTTTCTGAATGGTTGGAAGTAGAGGTAAAAAGAGACGGCAAGGTCTACCACCAGCGCTATGAGCGGGGAAGGACCGCGAGCAAGTTAACTGTAGTGGGCAAGAGTACAAGAAGCGGTACCAAGGTCACCTTTAAGCCGGATAAAGAAATATTTGGCCCCAAGGCAAAATATAGCTTTGATATACTTTCGCAACGCTTAAGGGAATTGGCCTTTTTAAACCGGGGCATCAACATAATTTTAGAGGACGAGGACAAAGACAAGCGCTCCGAGTTTAAGTTTACCGGCGGGATCGCCCAGTTTGTGGAGTATCTAAACAAGAACAAGGCGGCTTTACACAGAAAAGTGATCTACTTTTCAAAGGATAAAGACGATGTGAAGGCAGAGGTAGCCATGCAGTATAATGATGGCTATGCAGAGAACATCTTTACATTCGCAAATAATATCCATACGATAGAAGGGGGCACCCACTTAAGCGGTTTTAAATCTGCATTGACCAGGACGATCAACCAGTACTGCAAAAATAAAAACTTGTTAAAGGGAGATATCACGCTATCCGGAGACGATGCAAGAGAGGGGCTTACCGCCATTATCAGCGTCAAGGTCCTCAACCCCCAATTTGAAGGGCAGACCAAGGCTAAGCTGGGGAATTCCGAGGTGGCTGGTGTAGTTGAATCGATAGTCAACGAATCTTTAAGCACGTTTCTAGAAGAGCACCCCTCTGTGGGCAATGTCATCGCGGGCAAGGCTGTTGTAGCCTCGCGTGCACGTGAGGCGGCGCGTAAGGCCAGGGAGCTGACTCGCAGAAAAGGGGCCCTGGACTCAGGGGGCTTGCCTGGCAAGCTGGCCGATTGTTCCGAGAGGGCGCCTGAGCTATGCGAGCTGTATATTGTCGAGGGTGATTCGGCAGGGGGAAGCGCTAAACAGGGCCGGGACAGACGATTTCAGGCGATATTGCCAATAAAGGGTAAAATTTTAAATGTGGAAAAGGCCCGACTAGACAAAGTCTTGAGCAATGATGAAGTGCGGACCGTTATTACCGCCCTGGGCACCGGGGTAGGCAGGGAGGAGTTCGACCTCTCCAAGCTACGCTACCATAAGGTCATATTGATGGCCGATGCCGATGTAGATGGCAGCCATATCAGGACGCTGCTGCTAACCTTTTTCTACCGTCAGGTACCGGAGTTGGTAGAGAAAGGCCATATTTATATCGCCCAGCCGCCGCTTTATAGGATAAAACGCGGCAAAAGAGAGGAGTATATAGATACTGAAGAGAGAATGAACGAATTGCTTCTTGAAATGGGCTCCGAAGATATGAGCCTGAAGAGACTCAAGGACAAAAAGGTGCTTTCCGATAAGCAGATCACAAAGTTATTGGAGCTTCTTGTGGAATTGGAAAGCCTAGCCCGGGCTATTGAACGAAAGGGAGTGAAATTCTCAGAATATTGCCATTTAAGACACCCAAAGACCAAAAAATTACCCATTTTTAGGGTTAAAGTGGAGCAGGAGGACAAATTTTTGTATTCTGACGATGAGCTAGCCAAACTCACGGCACAGGTAGAAAAGAAACGCGGCAAAGCATTGGATATCAATGATGAAAACGGGGAATCAACAGGAGAAAAAGACAAAAAGTTGGATATTGTGGAGTTTTTTGAGGCCCGGGAGATAGAGAAGATATTGGCTGATATTGCCAAGATGGGCATCGATGCAGCAGAGCACTATGAGAGACAAAAAGAAGATGATAAAAAAAGCAAGAAATCCGATGAGCCAACGCCTTTATATAAAGTAAGTTACGAAAAAGAGGAAAGGCCAATATTTTGCCTAAAAGACCTACTTAGGCTAGTCAAAGAGGTAGGAAAAAAAGGCATGCAGATTCAGCGCTACAAAGGCTTGGGTGAAATGAATCCCGAACAGCTTTGGGAGACAACCATGGACCCGCAGCGGCGCACCATATTAAAAGTCACGCTGGAAGATGCGGTCAAGGCTGATGAGATGTTTACGGTATTAATGGGCGATTCGGTTCAGCCAAGAAGAGAGTTCATAGAGGCAAACGCACAGAACGTAAGAAACCTGGATGTATAGGGTTATGTTAACATAAGTTAACAAGGGTTAATATAGGTTACGTTGATCACAGCACCCTATATTAACCAACTTTATTAAAAGATATATTTGTTAACCTTTATTAACCTATATTAACCTTCAAAAGATAAACCAAATGTATACAAAAGGTGAGAAGATAATACCGATTTACATTGAAGACGAGATGAAGGATTCTTATATCTCGTATGCGATGAGCGTCATAGTGGGACGTGCGCTTCCGGATGTGCGCGATGGCCTTAAGCCAGTGCACAGGCGCATACTCTTTACTATGAAGGAGCTCAACCTAGAGCACAGCAAGCCTTTTAGAAAGTCTGCGCGTATAGTCGGAGATTGCCTGGGAAAATTCCATCCCCATGGCGACATGGCTGTGTACGATGCCCTAGTACGCATGGTCCAGGATTTTTCCCTACGCTATCCCTTAATCGAAGGACAGGGCAACTTTGGAAGCGTGGATGGGGATGCTCCCGCGGCAATGCGATATACAGAAGCGCGGATGAGATCGATCACAGAGTGGATGCTCAAGGACTTAGAGAAAGAGACCGTCCGCTTTACTCCTAATTTTGACGAATCCCTTTCTGAGCCGGTAATCCTACCGGCGGTTTTGCCCAATCTGTTGATAAATGGCTCAAGCGGCATAGCAGTGGGCATGGCCACCAATATCCCTCCGCACAATCTTACTGAGGTCATCGAGGGAGTCAAGCTGGTCATCGATAAGCCGGATTGCGAGATCAAGGATATTATGCGCCTAATAAAAGGTCCCGATTTTCCCACAGGCGGTTTTATTTGCGGCAGAGAAGGGATCAAGCAAGCCTTTCTTACAGGCAGGGGACGGATTAAAGTAAGGGCCAAGGCCAATATCGAGCAGCAGAAAAACGGCAAGGAAGCGATCGTCATCACCGAGATCCCTTATCAGGTAAATAAATCCAATATCCTTGCATCTATTGCCAAGCTTGTACAAGATCGGAAGATCGAGGGCATAGGGGACTTGCGCGACGAATCAGACAAGGACGGTATGCGTATAGTAATAGATATGCGCCGGGGGGCAAACGCGCAGATAGTGCTTAATCAGCTGTTTAAGCACACGCAGATGGAAGAGACCTTCGGCATTATTATGTTGGCTTTGGTCAAAAACCAACCGCGCATACTTAACTTAAAGCAGCTTTTAGAGCTCTTTATCGAACATCGCAGAGAAATTATAACCCTGCGCACAAAGTTTGAATTACGCAAGGCAGAGGAACGAGCCCATATTTTAGAGGGCTTAAAAATCGCCTTAAAATATTTGGACAGGGTGATCAAGACTATACGTCAGTCGAAAACGCCGCAGATCGCTCGCCAGGCGCTGATGAAAAATTTCTCTTTGAGTGAGCGCCAGGCCCAGGCAATCCTGGAGATGCAGCTGCAGAGGCTGACTGCGCTTGAACGGGATAAAATAGATAAAGAATATCTGGAATTGATCAAAAAAATCGAGCAGTTAAAAGCGATTTTGGCCAGCGATAAAAAGGTATTGGGCATTATCAAGGAAGAGCTGGATGAATTGAACAAAAAATTCGGTGATGACAGAAGGACACAGATCGTGGGCGAGATAGAGGAGTTGGAAATAGAGGACCTCATCGCCGAAGAGGATGTAATAATTACCATCAGCCACCAGGGATATATCAAGCGCCTGCCGGTGAGCGCTTACAGAAAGCAGCGCCACGGCGGTCGGGGCATAGCGGCAATGGAGACCAAAGAAGAAGATTTTGTGGAACACCTCTTTATGGCTTCCACCCATGAATACATACTTTTCTTCACCAACAAAGGGAAGGTCTATTGGCTTAAGGTCCATGAGATTCCCCAGGCAGGCAGGCTTTCCAAAGGCAAGGCGATTATTAATCTGGTGCAACTGGAAAGCGGGGAGAGCGTCTCAGCGCACGTGCAGGTAAAGGAATTCGATCCCCAAAAATATCTGGTCTTGGTAACCAGGCAGGGGTTGATTAAGAAGACCCGCTTGGACGCCTTCAGTAATCCGCGTAAAGCAGGTATAGTAGCCATTTCGATAGAGGAGCTAGATGAGCTGATAGGGGCCGCGCTCACGGACGGAGAGGCAGAGATCCTTTTAGCCAGCCGTCAGGGCATGGCAGTGCGCTTTAAAGAAGACGATGTGCGCGACATGGGCCGCGCGGCCAAAGGAGTCCGGGCAATACGGTTAGGCAAAAAGGACGTAGTTATAGGAATGCAGATAGTCAAGCCCGATGCCATGCTGCTTACCGTTACAGAGAGCGGTTTTGGCAAAAGGACCAACTTTACGGAATACCGCGTTCAGTCCCGTGGCGGAAAAGGTATAATCAATGTCAAGGTGACCAAGAAGACCGGCGAGGCGGTAGGCTTGAAGACAGTTACCGACAAAGATGAAGTGATGATCATTACCCAAAATGGGATGGTAGTACGGTGCCCGGTGAAGGATATTCGTACCGTGGGTAGGAATACCCAGGGAGTGCGGGTGATCCGCTTAGACGCTAAAGATAAAGTCTCATCTGTTGCCTCAGTAGTCAGGAGAGAGGAAGAATAATTCTGGTGACCCCATCGTCTAGCCTGGCCTAGGACAAGAGCTTTTCAAGCTCTCGACCGGGGTTCGAATCCCCGTGGGGTCGCCAACATATGACTGGTTGCTAAATTTTGGCCTTAGCGAAACGGTTTCCGGAAAGCTATGACAAGGCAGAAAAGGAAACCGTTTCAAGCAGCACAGTTGTGCATTGCCAGTGTTAGTTTTGCCGAAAAAGGAAATAAGACCTTGGCCCCGTTCTCTATTATAAATGCTAAAATAGTCTTGCCTGATGAGATTGTTTCCGGCGCTACGCTGGTAATAAAAAACAAAAAAATAGCCTCGATAGGAAAAAGAAAATCGGTTCCCCGCGGCAGCAAAATAATTGATGCCCGGGGAAATTTTGTCGGCCCAGGATTTGTCGACTTACATATTCACGGCGATGTAGAAGAGATCTCCAGTCAGCAAGTCAAGGGCGGCACTACAGGGTTTTTGGCCACCCTTCATCCGGCAAGGCCAAAGCGCCTCTTGGCCAATATCGATGAGGTCCTTTGTAAAAAGAAAGTCTTAAGTGGCGCCAAGGTCTTGGGCGTCCGTTTAGAGGGGCCCTTTCTCAATCGTTCTTTTTGCGGGGCATTGCCGCCTGAGGTATTCCGCGCGCCGGCCATTAAAGAGGCAAGGGCGATCCTGAAAGCAAGCCGCGGATTTTTAAAGATGGTGGTTGTGGCCCCGGAGCTCAAAGGAGCCTCGAGGCTGATACGTTTCTTGAGAAAACACGGCGTGGTCGTTTCCTTAGGCCACTCAGGGGCAACCTATAAACAGGCGCTGAGAGGGATTGCCGCGGGGATAACTCATGCCACGCACACCTTTAACAGAATGCGCCCTCTCGATCACCGTGCACCCGGAGCCTTAGCAGCGGTATTGACCGATGAAAGGGTGTATTGCGAGGCGATTGCTGACGGAATACATGTACACCCGGCAGCGCTGCTCGTTCTTTTACGTTGCAAAAGATTGCAGGGCATGATGTTGGTCACCGATTCTACGCAAGCGCAGAAGGAGCCGCCCAAAAGGCGCCATGGCGAGGTATTCAAATTAAAAAACGGGACCCTTTACGGCAGTGCGTTGAGATTGAACAAGGCGCTGGCCAACGCATGTAAATTTTTAAACCTTTCATTGCCTGAAGCGATGCAGTTACTCACCTTGAATCCAGCAAGGATGTTGAAAGTCGACAGAAGAAAAGGAAGTATTGCCCAAGGCAAAGATGCAGACCTAGTCATCTTCAATAGCAAATGTAAGATCTTAATGACCATTGTCGAAGGCAAAATTGTATACAAGGAAAGAGCTTGGTTGCTAAAACCATAGCTTTGAGGGACTGGTTCCAGCAGATATTAAACAGAAGTTAGGAACCTGTCCCAAGTAACACAGATAAGCGTAGCAAGTGTTAGATGAGCCAAAAAGGACATAGCAATGTGCGGAATAGTCGGATATATAGGTGAAAGAAATGCCCAGGAGGTCTTAATCAAAGGCCTGCGACGCTTGGAGTATCGCGGGTATGATTCTGCTGGCATAGCCACTCTCGATGCGGGCAAGAAGCCCAAAGGGAACATTTCTCTGCAGGTCAAAAAGTGCAAAGGCAAGTTGAGCACTTTACGCTCTATGTTGGAGAAAAGACCTCTTCGGGGGAAAATAGGCATTAGCCATGTGCGCTGGGCTACCCACGGAATACCCAACACCTCCAATGCCCATCCGCACTGGGATTGTTCGGGAAAGATCGCATTGGTGCATAATGGAATCATTGAAAATTATGAGCAACTCAAGGAGGAATTGATAAGACAAGGGCACCTGTTCCGCTCCCAAACCGACACCGAAGTAATAGTACATCTGATCGGCAGATATTACAAGGGAAGATTGGAAGAGGCAGTGCGTAAAGCCTTGAAGCAGGTCCGCGGGGCATATGCCATCGCGGTGATCAGCAAGGACGAACCGGATACATTAATAGGAGCAAGGTCAGGCAGCCCCTTGATCGCCGGCACTGCACAGGGAGAAGGATTTTTGGCCAGCGATATCCCCGCGCTTTTAGACTATACCAACGAAGTCTTTCTTATAGATGACGGGCAGATGGTAGTATTGACTAGAAACAGCGTCAAGATAATCGATGTCCAAAGCGGAGAAAAGGTAAGAAAAGAGAAGGTCAAAATCCAATGGGATGTGGCCCAGGCGGAAAAAGAAGGCTATCCTCATTTTATGTTGAAAGAAATACATGAGCAGCCTAAGGCAATTCGCGATACTTTAATGGGCAGGATCTCCCGGCGCAGGGATGCGGTAATATTGCAAGAACTGGCGCCTTTGAGAAAGACACTATCTTGCGTGAACAAGATAGTGATTATCAGCTGCGGTACCGCCTGGCACGCGGGGTTGGTCGGCAAATACACCATTGAGCGCCTCTGCCGCATTCCCGTGGAAGTGGATACTTCCAGCGAATTCCGTTATCGCGACCCGATTATAGACAAAAGGACTTTGGTCGTGGCTATTTCCCAATCCGGAGAGACGGCCGATACCTTAGCCGGTATGCGCGAGGCCAAAGATAAAGGCGCTAAGATCATTTCCATTTGCAATGTCCTGGGCAGCTCTGTGACCAGAGAGTCGCAGGCGGTGCTTTATACACATGCGGGCCCTGAGATCGCCGTGGCTTCTACCAAGGCCTATACCTGCCAGTTGATAGTATTATACCTGTTTGCGCTTTATCTGGCGCAAGCAAGAAAAACCTTGAGCGGGGCCAGGCTTAAGCAGTTGATCAGGGAATTGGAAAGACTGCCCCATTCAGCGGAAAAGATTCTCAAGGATAAAAAGGTCGTCCTTGAATGCGCGCGCAGGTATTACAAATCATTTGGTTTTTTATATCTGGGCCGGGCCCTAAATTTTCCCACTGCATTGGAAGGGGCCTTGAAGATCAAGGAAATATCTTACATCCACGCTGAAGGTTATGCCGGGGGTGAGATGAAGCACGGACCGATTGCTTTGATCAATCCCCATCTCCCCGTTGTCTGCGTGGCCCCCAGTTCTCATGTGCACGATAAAATGCTCTCTAATATCCAGGAGATAAAGGCGCGTAAAGGAATCGTTATTTCCGTGGCCAGCGCAGGAGACGAGCTTGTGCCCCATCATTCTAACCATGTAGTGTATATTCCCAAGGTGGAAGAGATCTTTTCTCCTGCCTTGACCGTGATACCGCTTCAGCTTTTGGCATATTATATCGCCGTAAAACGCGATTGCGATGTGGATCAGCCTAAAAACCTTGCTAAGTCAGTAACCGTGGAATAACCACAGCCTTGAGTACCTGTTTCCACAGGTATATGTAGACCTTAAGGAAACTAAGTACCAATAATAGCTATACGGCCGTCAACACCAACGAGCAAAAAAGGAAATATGCTATACATAGTCTCTACCCCTATCGGCAATCTTAAAGATATCACCTTGCGCGCCCTGGAAGTCTTAAAGAGCGTTCAGCTTATTGCCGCCGAAGATACCCGCCATACCCGCAAGCTGCTGGCCCATTACGGGATCGGCACTTCCATCACCAGCTATTTTGAGCATAACAAGTTTGCAAAGGGTCCCTATCTTTTGCGTCTTTTAAAAGAAGGCCAAGATATAGCCTTGGTCACAGATAGCGGCACGCCCGGCATCAGCGATCCGGGATATCGCCTGATCGCATTGGCGATAAACAACGATATAGAGATCACCGCAATACCCGGCCCCGCCGCTGTTATTGACGCACTTGTGCTCTCAGGGCTGGCCACGGACAGGTTTGTATTTGAAGGATATATGCCTGTCAAATCGGGCGCGCGCAGGAGAAGGATAGAGGAAATCGCAGACGAACAGAGGACAGTCGTGTTTTACGAATCTCCGCACCGCTTGCTTAAGAGCTTAAGCGATTTGGCTTGTATCTTGGGGAAAAGAGAGGTAGTCGTGCTCAGGGAACTTACCAAGAAGTTCGAGCAGGTTTTGCGCAATGACCCTCAAAGGCTGCTTGAGCATTTTCAGAAAGAGATGCCCAGGGGCGAATTTGTGATCGCCATAAGAGGAAAGGGCAAATGAAGGTAGCCATTTCTTGTCTTTTGATAACTTTGGTAATCCTGGCTGTCTATGCCAATGCGCTGGATGCCGGATTTATTTGGGACGACCGCAATCTGATAGAGGAAAACGTCTATCTCAAAAAATGGTTTAACCTGCCTAACTTTTTTAGCAAAGAGATTTGGAAGAGTTTTGAAGCGAAATATTATTTTTACCGTCCGCTGTTGATGATATCATTTCTGGCCGATTATTCTCTTTGGGGATTAGATGCTCAAGGATACCATCTGGTTAACGTTATTTTGCATATTTTAGCTTCCTTAGCCTTGTTTTGGCTGATCAGCATTTTATATAAGGATTGGCTCTTGGCCCTGTTTACCGGCCTTTTATTCGGGCTTCATCCAGTACATACAGAAGCCGTGACATATATCTCCGGCCGGGGCAACTCCATGGCTTTATTGTTTATGTTGCTATGCTTTATCTTCTATATCAAGTATCAGGAAAAGAAAGACTTATGGGCGTGTATCGCGGTGCCTGCAGCTTTTGTTTTTGCGCTTTTGTCCAGCGAGATCAGTTTGATCTTGCCGGCCCTGTTGCTGTTGTACCATTACAATTTTAGAAAAAGGATCAAGGTAGCAGAATTTTCCAGCCTGGCAGCTATTGCTCTTTTGTATATTGGCGCCAGAATCGTATTTTTTAGAGAGCTTTTGCCGCACGTAAGCTCAAGCAGCGCTTTATTGCAGCGGTTACCCGGATTTTTTGTAGCCATCAGCACATATATTAAGTTATTGTTTTTACCCTTTTCGCTACATATGGGGTATGCGAAGGCGCTATTTGACTTTTCAGATCCCTTGGCTATTCGAGGGATGTGTATTGTTTTTGCCAGCGTTTTATTGCTGCTTGTCTTTAAGAAAAAAAGGTCTAGCAGCGTGCTGTCTTTTGCCCTGGGCTGGTTTTTCTTAAGCCTTTTGCCGGTTTCCAACCTCTATCCCATAAACGCGTATATGGCCGAACATTGGTTGTATCTTCCCTCGATAGGCTTCTTTTTGATATTAGGCAAAGGATTGAGCTCCCTGTATAGGGTTAAATACGGCAAAATGCCGGCTGTTATAATGCTTGCGCTCTTATTGATATTTTATTCGGTGCTTATCGCCAAACAGAACCGTTTTTGGTCTGAGCCCATAGCCTTTTATAAGCAGGCGCTAAAGTATATTAAGGATGACCCGCGCATCTATAATGAATTAGGCCGGGCTTATGCCGCCAGGAGAGAATACTCAGAAGCGGTGCCGATGTTTAGACAAGCGGCCCGGATAAATTCACAATATTACCGGGCGTATTACAATTTAGGCAATGTTTATCAGGATCTCGGCCAGTATCAAAAAGCCCTGGCTGAATATACCAGGTCATTGCAGACCAATCCCTATTTTGCGCGTACCCATAATAATTTGGGGGCCACTTATTATGCTATGGGTAAAAATGAAGAAGCGGTGCTTGCATTTAACAGGGCGTTAGGGCTTGATCCCGATTTCGCAGCCGGCTATTATAACTTAGGCAATGCCTACCGCGCCCAGGGTAAGAACAAGGAAGCAATATCCGCATTCCTGAAGGCAATAGACATAGAACCGGGGTTTGCCCAGGCCCATTACAATCTGGGCAATGCCTATCAGCAATTGGGGCAAAGCGAGAGCGCCATAGAGTATTACAAGAGTGCGATAAGCTATGACCCTTCTAACTATAGAGCCTACAATAACTTAGCAATAATGTACTTCCGCCAAAAACAATATGATCTAGCTATAAAATATGCCGATCAAGCCCAGGCATTGGGTTTTGAAAATCCGGCGCTTTTGGATGCATTGGAGAGCCACCGAAAATAGGCTAGGAAATTATATTACCTAAGATCCTTCGTAGCCACAAAAAGTTATGCAAAGTGGCTCCTCAGGATTAAGCGAAGCGCAGTACCCGAAGGGTACAAGAAAAATCTAATCAAGCCTTGGTTGGAAGGCCGATTTTTCTTGACAAAATAGGCTAAATATGATAAATTTATTACACGCTTAAGAACCCTTTTAAAGCCGTCCTGTGAGGCGGAAAAAGGAGCAAGGCAATGTTTAGTAAAACAAATAATTTGACCTTACCGGACAAACGGTGAGGTTTTTTTATGCCCATGCAAGGAGACGCAAATGACTTTTAGAGAAAAGGCCAAGATAATGGACAAAGAGGCGATGGAGCGGGCGATTAAGCGCATTGCCCATGAAATAATTGAGAGAAACAAAGGTATCCAAGATCTGGCTATAGTGGGCATCAGAAATCGCGGTGCCTATTTGGCAGAAAGAGTGGCGGCATTTATTGAGGATATAGAGAGCATCAAGGTGCCCGTGGGTATTTTGGACATAACCCTTTATAGAGACGACCTGACCGCTGTTGCCGAGCAGCCACAGGTGCACAAGACCGAAATAAGCTTTGATATTACAGACAAAAAAATAATCTTGGTCGATGACGTTTTGTATACCGGCAGGACCATCCGCTGTGCCCTGGATGCGCTGGTCGATTTCGGACGGCCTAAATACATACAACTGGCGGTGCTTGTCGACCGGGGGCATAGAGAGTTGCCTATCCGCGCCGATTATATCGGCAAAAACGTGCCTACCGCATTAAAAGAGACGGTGCAGGTGCTTTTGCGGGAAGTGGACAAGAAAGAGGAAGTGGTTATTTTAGAGCAAGGTGATGCCTGATGAAAAAATGGCAGCGTAAGGATTTGGTGGGACTGGAGAACTTGACCAGAGAGGAGATAGAGCTTATCCTCTCCACCGCCGAATCTTTCAAAGAGGTCTCTACGCGCGAGATAAAAAAGGTCCCCGCTTTGCGCGGCAAGACGGTGGTCAATCTGTTTTATGAGCCTTCCACAAGGACCAGGGTTTCTTTTGAGGTCGCTGCCAAGAGGCTTTCTGCGGATGTGATTACAATTGCCACAGAGACCTCCAGCGTTAAGAAGGGAGAGACGCTTATTGACACTGGCAGGAACATCCAGGCGCTTAAGGCGGATATTATCGTAGTGCGGCACAATTGCTCCGGGGCCGCGACCATGCTTGCCCGGCATGTAGATATCAGCGTGATTAATGCAGGCGATGGTTGGCATGAACACCCTACCCAGGCATTGTTGGATATATTTACCTTAAAGGAGAAGTATGGCAAGATAGAAGGCTTAAAGGTGAGCATAGTCGGAGATATCGCCCATTCCCGCGTTGCCCGTTCCAATATTTGGGGTTTGACTAAACTAGGCGCTAAGGTCAGCGTATGCGCACCAAAGATGCTTGTCCCTGTGGCAATCGAGCAGATGGGAGTGCGTATCGCCAACGATATAGATGATGCCCTAAAGGACGCCAATGCCGTAAATGTCCTGCGCATGCAATTTGAGCGCGATGAGGGTACGGCCTTCCCTCAGCAGATGGAATATTTCAAGAATTTCGGCATCACCCGGGAGCGCCTTGAAAAAGCGAAGAAGGATATCGTAGTAATGCATCCCGGCCCACTTAATCGCGGCATCGAAATATCTAGCGCCATAGCGGATGGCGCGAATTCAGTGATATTAGAACAAGTGACCAACGGCATCGCCATCAGGATGGCGGTGTTATATTTGGTTGCCGGTACCAAGAATTGAGCCTTTACGGCGAAGGGAGAGTTTCCTAGCTCTCGTCATAAATATCGGCAGGAAACTCTCCCCGAGTAGCATAGTTAAGCGTAGCCACAAGCAAGCGCAAAAAAAGGAAATCAGCACAATGAAGCTGTTGATCAAAAACGGCAGAGTGGTTGACCCGGCAAACAAGCGGGATGAGATATGCGATATTTTAGTCAGCGATGGCAAAATATCCAAAGTCGCTAACAACATATCTTGCCAGGGTTGCAGGACGATAGATGCCACCGACAAGATAGTCATGCCGGGGTTAGTCGATATGCATGTGCACTTGCGTGAGCCGGGAAGAGAAGACCAGGAGACCATTGCCAGCGGTACCCAGGCGGCATTAAAAGGCGGCGTTACTTCATTGCTGGCTATGCCTAATACCACGCCGGCCATAGATTGCGCCAAACACGCAGGCCTTCTGAAAAAAATAATTAGAAATGACGCAGCGGCCAATGTATTGATCTGCGGCACTATTACTCAAGGCCGGGCTGGCCGCAAACTAGTCGATATAACACAACTTGGCAAAGCAGGTGCCGTGGCAATTACTGATGATGGCGCGTCTGTGGATGATCAGCGAATACTCTTAACAGCGCTTAAGCAAGCTGGCAAAGGAGGGTTGCTGCTGATCTGCCACTGTGAGGACAAAGGACTCTCTGTAAATGGTGAGGTAAATTTAGGTATTGCCTCTACACGTATGGGCCTGCGCGGTATTTCTCAGGAATCAGAATACTTGCGCGTGCAAAGAGATATCGATTTGGCAAATAAAGCAAATGCGCGGATTCATATCGCCCATGTTAGCTGTAAAGAGACAGTGGAGATTATCGCCAAGGCCAAGAAGAAGGGCGTCAAGGTCAGTGCGGAGGCCGCTCCGCACCATTTTGCCTTAACTGAGGAGGCCGTGTACGGTTTCGATACGAACATGAAGATGAATCCTCCGCTGCGGGCCCGCGAGGACGCAGAGGCGATTAAAAAGGGTTTAAAAGATGGCGCAATCGATGCGATCGCCTCCGACCACGCGCCTCATACGGAAAACGAGAAAGATATTGAGTTTGAACGGGCCAATTTTGGGGTGATCGGACTGGAGACGGAATTGGCAGTGAGCATCAGCGAATTGATCAACACAGGGGTCTTGGACTGGCCGCAGTTGGTATGCAAATTATCGCTTTCGCCGGCCCGCATTTTAGGGATAGACAAAGGTACGCTTGGGCCAGGGCGTAGCGCAGATATAATTGTAGTCTCTCCCCAGAAGCAGTGGGTTGTCGAAAAAGATAAATTTATCTCTAAATCCCAAAACTCAGCATTTATCGGCAGAACGCTGAGGGGCGTTGTGGAATATACTATTGTAGAAGGCAAGGTAGCATATCAGTTGAAGTGAACCCCGTTAGAAATTTAGATATGCTAAAATGTTATATAGATTTTCTAAGCACAATCGGTTATATGGTCTAATGGCTTATGCAGTATATGGGGGATTTCTAACGGGGTGAAGCTTATCTTGACTAAAGAATTAGGCAGGCTGGCGAGGTGGTTGCGCATCTTAGGCTACGATTCCAGCTTTTATCGCCAGGATAACTCAAGCACGCTGGTGATCGTGGCCCTGCGTGAACAAAGGGTTATAGTCACGCGCAATTCGCGCCTAAGCCGATTTGCCGGCCCGCGGGTAGTGAAAATCGATTCTGATTTTGTGGAAATACAGATCAGGCAGGTGTTGCGGACCCTCAAACTCAAACCCGATCCCAAGAATATGTTTACGCGTTGTGTCCTTTGCAATGCCACCTTGAAAAGAATAGGCAAAGAAGAGATAAAAGACAAAGTCCCCGAATATGTGTTTAAGACCCAAAAAGACTTTTTGCAATGTGACCAGTGCCATAGAGTATATTGGCAAGGGACGCATTGGGGCAATGTCAGGAAATACTTAAATAAACTGGGGCTATAATCGATAATTTAAAATTCAAAATTTAAAATGCAAAATAAAGATATGTTTATTGCCGACCTACATATACATTCTAAATATAGCCGGGCTACGAGCAAGGAGATGGATCTAGAGCACTTGGCAGAATGGGCCAAATTAAAGGGCATAGCGCTTTTGGCCACCGCTGATTTTACACACCATCTTTGGCTGCAGGAATTGAAGTCCAAGTTAAAGCCTAAGGGAAACGGGCTGTTTTCCTATCAAGACACAAACTTTATTCTCTCTGCCGAGGTAAGCAACATCTACTCTAAGGGCGGACGAGGCAGGAGGGTGCACAATGTCATCTTCGCCCCCGATTTTGAAACAGTAGAAAGGATAAACGATGAGCTCGCCGGTTTTGGCAACCTTTCTTCTGATGGCCGCCCTATGCTTGGCCTAGATTGCACCTCTTTAATAGAAATAGTCTTAGGGGCCAACCCCGATTGTTTTATTGTACCTGCCCATGTCTGGACTCCCTGGTATAGCCTGTTTGGGGCAAACTCAGGGTTCGACACTATTGAAGAGTGTTTCGGCAAGTACGCAAAAGATATCTATGCCTTGGAGACCGGGCTTTCTTCCGACCCAGCGATGAATTGGCGCTTAAGCGCCCTGGATAGATTTAGTCTCATATCCAATTCCGATGCACACAGCCCTTCGCGTATCGGCAGAGAGGCCAACGTATTCGATTGCGCGATGGATTATTACCAGATCCTAGATACGCTAAAGAAAAAGGATAAAAAACGTTTTCTCTATACAGTGGAATTTTTTCCGGAGGAAGGAAAATATCATTATGACGGCCACAGAAACTGCAACATCCTTTATTCGCCCCAAGAGAGCAAAAAGAAAAACAATATCTGCCCGGTATGCGGCAAGCCTTTGACCATCGGAGTTATGCACAGGGTTGAACAACTTGGGGATAGAGCTAAAGGGTTTGTCCCCGAAGGCGCCATACCCTTTAAAAACCTCATCCCCTTGGATGAGATCATTGCCGAAAGCAAAGGCATGGGCAAGGCCTCGCAGGCCGTAGGGCAGGAGTACCGGCTTTTGGTAAACAGGTTTAATAATGAATTTGAGATATTGCTTAAAGTAGCCGAAAAAGAGCTCGCCCAGGCCTGTGCGCCGCGGCTGGTACAGGGGATTATGAACGTGCGCGCAGGTAGGGTAAAAATCACTCCCGGATTTGACGGGGTCTATGGGAAGATAGATATTTTTGGCGAAGGCGAACAAAAGAAAGAGGAGCAGCTGTCCTTTTTCTAAGTAAAAAAGGGGTGCTAATGAACATAGCAATTGTATATTATTCATATAGCGGCAATACCCATAAGGCAGCCCAGAACGTAGCAGAAGTACTCGGGGCAAACAATTCGGTCAATTGCCTAAGGGTTGAAGCGGCTGGAGAATCAAGCAATTTTTTCGCTCAATGCCTAAAAGGCCTGGCTAAGAAAAAGACCCCCATAGCTCCGATCGAGACCAACCTTTCCGGCTATGAGACAATAATATTCGCCACGCCGGTCTGGGCCAGAGAGATGGTCCCGGCAATGCGAGAGTTTTTAGATAAGGCAGAGGGCTTACGAGATAAGCGCGCTGCGGCCTTCGTGACTTATGGCAGCGGATTCGGCAAAGAACATTGCCTGGATTCCATGCAGGCGTTTCTAGAGAAAAAGGGCGCCAAATTTATCGGCCGCTTTTCTATCAGCCAGTTTAAAGTCAAAGACAAAGAGTTCATCCAGGGCTTGGTCAAGGAAAATGTGCGCCTCTGATTCAGAAAAAAGGATACATTAGATGAATATTGCGGTAATCGGTGGACATGCTTGTTCTAAAGAAGTGGCCAAGATAGCAGAGGCTATAGGCGGGGAGATCGCTGGCCTGGGAGCGACTTTAATTTGCGGTGGTTTGACCGGAGTCATGGAGGCTGCTTGCAAGGGGGCCAAGTCTGCCCAAGGCAAGACAATAGGTATTTTACCAGGGCACGACAAGCGCGAAGCCAACCCATATGTTGACATCCCCATTGTCACCGGCCTGGGATATATGCGCAATAACTTGGTGGTAAAAAACGCCGATATCGTGGTGGCCATTGACGGCAAAGAAGGGACGCTTTCCGAGATCGCTTTTGCGCTGCAGATGAAGAAACCGATCGTGGGTATCGATACTTGGAAGATACCCGGCGTAAAACAGGTTGGAAGCGTACAAGAGGCCGTTGCTTGGATAAAAGAGAGCATGCCATAGCTCGGCGTTTTTGCTCGCTCGCTGCAATTTTTCGCCGAGCCGTGGGACTTAACGTCTCGCAAATTTGCCTGCCCGCCTGGCTTTTTGATGGGCAGGCGGGGCGGAATTCCCTCGTAAGAGGATAATTGGGTTTCGCTCGGTCAGTTCCGCCATTTGCTCAACGTAAGTCCTCACAACTCTTTTGCCGAAAAATTGCTAATGCTCGCTCTGCAAAAACACCTCGCTCTAGATATGTTTTTAATCCATAGCATGCGGCATGCAAACCATATAAGATAAAAGAGAGAAGAGAAGATGCCGGAGTTGCCTGAAGTCGAGACGATCAGAAGGGATTTAGAAAGGGACATCAGGGGTAAAAGTATCAAGGATGTCGAGGTCTTAAACCCCAGGGTAATCAAAACCCCTGCCCCGGCCACATTTAGGAAGCGGCTCAAAGGGGTTGCGTTTAAAGAATTTTTGCGCCGGGGGAAGGTCTTGGCGATCAGGCTCTCCAGCGGTGATTATCTGGCGGTGCATCTACGCATGACAGGGCAGCTGGTATATTCCAAACACAGAGATAAAGCCGCCCGCGCCATTTTTATATTGAGCAACGGCCACTTTTTGAATTTCAACGATCAGCGTCTCTTTGGAGAGCTGCATTTGGTGAAAGATTTGAAAGAATTAAAATTTGTGCGCAATCTGGGGCCTGAGCCACTGGATGAGGAATTCACTGTCGGTCAGTTCAGAGAGATGTTGAGCAAAAGGAGGACCAAGATCAAGCCGCTTTTGATGGACCAGACATTTATCGGCGGCATCGGCAATCTATATGTCCAGGAGGCGCTTTTTTTATCCGGGATCTTGCCGGAGCGCCCGGCCAATAGAATCACAGATGCCGAGACCAAGAAATTATACAGGTCCATCCGCCAGGTCCTGCGTCAGGGCATCAGGCATCGCGGTTCTTCGATAGACAATTATGTTTCGGGGCGGGGCGAAAAAGGCGCTTATCATCTGAGGCTTAGAGTCTATGACCGCAAAGGCGAGGAATGCCCCAAGTGCAAGACTAGGATCGAAAAATACTTCCTGGGAGGAAGAGGGACCTGTTATTGTCCAAAATGCCAAAAATAATACAAAAGAAGCTTAAGATATTAGAGAATAAAAAGGTGGGTGCGGAATATTGTCGGATGAAGATATTGGCTCCCCAGATCGTGCAGAAAGCCTCACCCGGGCAATTCATGCATTTACGTTGCAATGATGAAGTCGAGCCGTTGTTGAGGCGCCCTTTTAGTTTTCATCGTTTTCACAGCGATTCATTCGAGATATTTTATAAGGTCATTGGACGAGGCACAAAGCTTTTGGCAAAAAAACAAAAGGGTGATACAATAGACGTCTTAGCCCCTTTGGGTAACGGCTTTGAGCTCGAACGAACGACGAACGACGAAACACGAACGACGATATTAGTAGCAGGGGGCATGGGCGTTGCTCCTCTTCTGGCCTTAGCCGAAGGGTTGATCAAAAACGGTCTCAAGGCCGAGAAGGCCGTTGTCCTGTTGGGCGCACGTAGCGCAAAACACATTTTTTGTGTAGACGACTTTAAAAGGCTGGGAGTAAAATTATACATCGCTACGGATGATGGCTCAAGAGGCCACAAGGGCCTGGTCACCGAGTTGCTAGAGAGGATTCTGCGAAAGGTGAATCGCAAATCAAAAATCACGAACGACGAACGACGAATCACGATATATGCCTGTGGGCCCAAAGCGATGCTTAAAGCAATAACCATTTTAAACAGGAAGCAACCCGATGTATCTTGTTTCGGCTCATTAGAGGAAAATATGGCCTGCGGAGTAGGTGCTTGTTTAGGTTGTGCCATAGAGACAGTGGACGGCTATAAAAGAGTTTGTAAAGAAGGCCCGGTATTCGATCTTAAGGATATTAAATGGTGAAAAATGGCTGATCTTTCGGTTTCTCTAGGTAAATTAAGACTGTCCAATCCGGTGCTTGTCGCTTCGGGGACGTTTGGTTACGGCGAAGATTATCAAGACCTGGTGTCTTTAAAGCGGTTAGGGGCCTTGGTCACAAAGACCATCACCCTTAAGAAAAGGGAGGGTAATCCTGCTCCGAGGATTGTTGAGACATACCAGGGGATGCTCAATTCTATCGGCTTAGAAAATCCCGGATTTAAAGGGTTTGTCGAGACGCAACTGCCGTTTATGCGCAAGATAGGCATCCCGGTAATAGTCAGTATTTCCGCGGATAAAGCGGTTCAGTTTGCGCGCTTGGCCAGAGCCTTGAGCAGGACAGCCGGCGTCGCTGCCATTGAGTTAAACATCTCCTGCCCGAATTTAGGCAAAAAAGGCCTTATCGCCCAGGATGCAAGAAGCGTATACAAAGTGGTCAAGGCAACAAGGCGTGCCACTAAGCTACCGATCATCACCAAGCTCTCGCCCAATGTGACAGATATCGGCGCAATCGCCAAGGCCGCCGGAAAAGGCGGCAGCGATATTATTTCTTTGGTGAATACATATTTTGCCATGGCCGTGGATGTCCAGACAAGAACCCCAAAATTGGGTAGCATAAGCGGGGGCCTGAGCGGTCCGGCCATCAAACCGCAAGCCCTGTGGATGGTCAGGCAGGCGTATAAGGCAGTAAAGATTCCTATAATAGGGATGGGCGGGATAATGAACGCTCAAGATGCGCTGGAATTTATAGTTTGCGGAGCCAGCGCGATAGCTGTAGGCACGGCGACTTTTGTCGATCCTCAGAGCGCTACAAAAATCATCGCGGGGATAGAGAGTTATTTAGAGGAAAAAAGGATACCAAACTTAAAGAAAGTGATAGGGTCGTTAAAAGATGGAAAGTAAATTGATCGTAGCTTTGGATACAGATGATATGAATGTTGCCGCGGATATGGTAGCTAAGCTTTCTCCTGCGGTGGAGATCTTCAAGGTAGGCAGCCAGCTTTTTACTGCCCAAGGCCCGCAGGTGATAAAAGCGATCCAGCAAAAAGGGGCCCAAGTGTTTTTAGATCTAAAATTCCATGATATACCCAACACAGTCAGCCATGCAGTAGAAGCAGCCTGTAGTTACAATCCCTTGATGCTTACTGTGCATACGTTAGGGGGCAGCAAGATGCTCCAAGCGGCGGTGGACGCGCGCGACCATGTTGGCGCAGAAACAATGATATTGGGAGTTACTATTCTTACCAGCCTGGATAAAGGGCAGTTGGAGGAGATCGGCCTCTCCGCCAGCGTCAATGAAGAAGTATCTTGTCTGGCCCAGATGGCTAAAGCCGCCGGCTTAGATGGCATCGTGGCTTCTCCTCAAGAGGTCTATATATTGCGTCAAGGGCTAGGTGAGGATTTTGTGATTGTCACTCCCGGGATAAGGCCCGCTGGGCCTATGGGGGATGACCAAAGAAGGACAATGGGGGCGAAAGAGGCGGTCTTGGCCGGAGCAAATTATATTGTAGTGGGTCGGCCCATCACGCAGGCGGACGACCCTTTTAGTGCCGCTAAGAAGATAATCGAAGAGACAGAATGAACCCAAAACAAATTCTGCAGATTTTTAAGCGTAAGGACGCTCTTTTAGAGGGCCACTTTATCCTCTCCAGCGGTCTGCACAGCGGACAATATTTGCAATGTGCGAAGGTGTTAGAGGATCCCAAGGCATCCGCTAGGCTAGCGCGAGCCTTGGCGGCTAATTTTGGAAAGCGCAGGGTCGATACCGTAGTAGGCCCGGCGATGGGAGGCATCATTCTTGCCTACGAATTGGCTCGGGCCTTGGGGGCGCGTGCACTATTTGCGGAAAGAGCAAACGGAAAAATGTGCTTGAGAAGAGGTTTTTCTCTAAAAGCGCAGGAAAAAGTGTTGGTCGCCGAAGACGTTATTACTACCGGTGGTTCGGTGAAGGAAGTGATAGAGGTAGTCCAGGCCTGTGGCGCAACGGTAATAGGCGTGGCCGCTCTAATAGACAGAAGCGGCAGAAAGCCGCCTTTTGGGAAAATCCGCTTTAAAAGTTTAGCAAAGATCGATATTAAGACTTATAGACCAGAGGACTGTCCGTTGTGTAGGCAAGGTTTGGGGCTGATCAAGCCTGGTTCGCGGAAATAGATTGTGTTTGTCTGGGGAATAAAGTATAATTATAAAAAAGTCAGAGGAGTCATAAATGGCAGAAGACATTAAAGGCCTGATAGACAAGATCCAGCAGGAAGGGATAAAGGCTGCCGAGGAGAAAGCCAGAGAGATAGAGGACAAAGCCAATCAAAGGGCCCAGGGAATTATTGAAGAGGCCGAACAAAAGGCCGCCCGGCTCATCGACAACGCAAGGGATGAAGTTGCCAAAATGGAAAAAAACTCCCGCGTGTCACTTGAGCAAGTCGGCCGGGATCTACTTCTTTCTTTGCACGAAGAGATTAACGCTATGCTTAAAAAGATTGCCCTAGCCCAGGTGCAGTCAGCGCTTGGCCCCGAGGAAATGAGTAAAATCATCGGCGCGCTTATAAAAGAGATGAATAGAGCAAAAGAAGGCCAGGTGGTTGTGACGCTGGGAGAAAAAGATCTGAAAAAAGTAGAGCAGGGTATCTTGCATAAGCTGGGCAGCCAGATCAAAAAAGAGCTGACCCTAAAGCCTTCGGGAGAAATAAGCGGAGGGTTTATTATCAGTTACGACGGCAGCAAATCACATTTCGATTTTACGGACAAGGCGCTAGCTGAATATTTAAGTGCGCGCCTCAAGCCAAAGCTGGCCGAGCTTATCCAGCAAGCTGTTTTGGGCGGGGGAAAAGGCAAAGGAAATTAATGTCCCAGTATTATATTTATTTGATATCCAGTCTGCCCATGCTTAAGTTGGGGATGGACCCCCCATTGGGTTATGATGGATTTTTAAAGCTTTGCCAGAACAAAATATCCGACGAGGATTTATCCATGCTTAAGAAGATCTCCATAGACGGAGAATATCCTTATCAGGATATTAGTCAGGCAACCCTACAAGGATGGCGCATCTTTGATACTGCCCTAAGAAATGAGCTGGTCAGAATCCGCGCACAACGCCTACAGCGCGATCCCCAGGAATACCTGCGCCAAGACGGATATACAGATCTTTCCATTGCCCGCATGGCAAATAACGCGCATAGAATACCATCGATTTTAGAAGCAGAAAGAATGTTAGATGGAGAGAGGTGGCGAAAGCTGGATGAGCTTTGCCTGGGGCATTATTTTGATATAGACTTTTTGCTTATTTATGCATTCAAACTTTTGATATTGGAGCGCTGGCAGCGGATCCGCAGCGCAGACAGCAGAAAGATGTTAGAGCAGGCCCTGGCCTAAAGAGGGAGAGTAGATGCCAGAGAAAAGAATCGGACATATTACCAAGATTAACGGCAACATGGTGACCGTGCGGATGTCCGGGCATGTGATACAGAACGAAGTAGCCTATATAATTCATGGCCAAGAGCGCTTGAAGTCGGAAGTCATCCGGGTGAGAGGGGATCTGGCAGAGACGCAGGTGTTTGAGGATACGCAAGGCCTAAGGATCGGAGGCGCCGCAGAGTTTAGCGGCGAGTTGCTTTCTGTAGAGTTGGGCCCGGGCCTTTTAGGGCAGATATTCGACGGATTGCAAAATCCTCTACCGCAACTGGCGCAACAATACGGCTTCTTTCTAAAAAGAGGAGCGTATCTCGAAGCCCTTCCCGATGAAGCGCAGTGGCAGTTTAGTCCCGCAGTCAAAAAGGGAGACAAGCTGCGAGCCGGGGAAAAATTGGGCACGGTTCCCGAGAAAATATTTAGCCATTATATCATGGCCCCTTTTAATCTGCGGGGCGTCCTTGAGGTAGTAAGCGTGGCCAAGCAAGGTAAATATAATTTAAAGCAACCGATAGCCCAGCTAAAAGACGAAAATGGCGCCGTGCATCAGGCATTTCTGCAGCAAATATGGCCGGTTAAAGTACCTATTCGCAATTATGCCGAAAAACTCAAGCCTACTGAGCCGATCACCACTAAAATGCGGATCATAGATTCCCTGTTTCCCGTATGTTTGGGCGGGACATATTGTATTCCCGGACCTTTTGGTTCAGGCAAGACAGTTTTACAGCAACTTACCAGCCGACACGCGCAGATAGATATCGTGGTTATCGCCGCCTGCGGAGAGCGTGCCGGGGAAGTAGTGGAGACCTTGAGGACATTCCCCGAGCTAAACGACCCCAGGACAGGTAAACCCTTGAGCGACCGTACCGTAATCATATGTAATACAAGCTCTATGCCGGTTGCCGCTCGGGAATCGAGTGTCTATACTGCCGTGACCATTGCCGAATATTACCGGCAAATGGGGTTAAATGTATTATTGCTGGCTGATTCGACCTCCCGCTGGGCACAGGCCATGAGAGAGATGTCCGGCAGGCTGGAGGAGATTCCCGGGGAGGAAGCCTTCCCCGCATATCTGGAATCACGCATCGCCTCTTTTTATGAAAGGGCGGGATATGTAAGGCTGTATGATGGCAGATTTGGTTCTGTTACGATAGGCGGTACGGTAAGTCCCGCCGGAGGTAATTTTGAAGAACCGGTGACCCAGGCCACCCTAAAAGTGGTAGGGGCTTTCCATGGACTTTCGCGTGAGCGCTCCGATGCCCGTCGCTATCCAGCTATCGACCCTTTGATTAGCTGGAGTAAATATAGAGGTTTCATTGACGAGAAACAGGTAGCCAGGGGCCACCAGATATTACGCAAAAGCAATGATGTAGCCCAGATGATGAAGGTAGTAGGGGAAGAGGGGACTTCCCTGGAGGATTATGTCGACTATCTCAAGGGCGATTTTTTTGATTTCGTCTATCTTCAGCAGAACGCATACGATTCGGTTGATGAATCGACCGCACAGGAAAGGCAAATATACATCTTTGATTTCATATATCAGATATTAGAGGCTAGCCTTGAGTTTGCGGATAAAGACCAGGCCCTGCATTTCTTTCAGAGGTTGAGACAGCTCTTTCGGGGCTGGAATTCATCTGCCTGGGATGGCGCAGAATTTAAGGAACACGAAAAAGAGATAAAAGGCCTGATCAAGGAACACGTTGAAAAGATCCCTCGTCCCTTGGACGCGGGATAAATTCGCACTTATAACTTACGTCTCTTTGTTCCGTAAGTTATGTGCTCATTTTAGAAAGAGGCCGGTGCATAAAGTCTATACGGATATAATCCAGATCGCCGGTGATGTCATCACTGTCGAAGCCGAGGGTATCGGATACATGGACATCGCCGAGATCACCACCCAGCAAGGTGTTTCTTTGGCCCAGGTGATCCGCCTTGACTCAAAGAAAGTGGCCTTGCAGGTCTTTGCCGGAAGCCGGGGCATATCGACCGAGGACAAGGTGCGTTTCTTAGGGCACCCCATGCGCATATCCAGAAGCGATAATCTTCTGGGCAGGATCTTTAACGGAAGTGGACAACCTCTGGATAACGGTCCGGCGCTCTCAGAAAACCTAGGCGATATCGGAGGCCCGCCAGTAAACCCGGCCAAAAGAATAATCCCCAATAAAATGGTGCGCACGGGCATCCCTATGATCGATGTCTTTAATTCATTGGTTGAGTCACAGAAGCTGCCGATTTTTTCTATTGCCGGGGAGCCATACAATGAGGTCCTGGCCCGCATCGCTATACAGGCCGAAGTCGACATCATCATTCTGGGAGGGATGGGTTTAAAATATGACGACTATCTTTTTTTCCGGGACATCCTGGAGGAGCACGGTTCGTTATCACGGGCCATTTTCTTTATGCATACCGCTGCCGATCCAACCGTGGAGTGTCTTCTTGTGCCGGATATAAGCCTGGCAGTAGCAGAGTACTTTGCCCTGGAGGGCAAACGCGTACTAACTCTTCTGACTGATATGACCAATTTTTGCGATTCATTGAAGGAGATATCTATCACCATGGAGCAGGTGCCTTCGAACCGCGGCTATCCCGGAGACCTCTATAGCCAATTGGCGGCCAGATATGAAAAAGCAGTCGATTTTGACACTGCCGGCTCGATCACTATACTTGCCGCCACCACCATGCCGGGAGATGATGTCACCCATCCAGTGCCCGACAACACAGGCTATATCACCGAGGGTCAATTTTATCTTAAAAACAAAGTAATAGAACCTTTTGGCTCGCTCAGCCGCCTGAAACAACAAGTCAACGGTAAGACAAGGGATGACCACAGGACAATCATGAATGCCATGATCCAGCTGTTTGCCAGTTATCGTGAAACGGTAGAGAAAAGGGCAATGGGGTTTAAAATGAGCGCATGGGACATGAAACTTTTGCGCTATGGTGGTATGTTTGAGGAGCAAATGATGTCTTTGGAGGTCAATATACCACTGGAGAAGGCCTTGGATTTAGGTTGGCGGATAATGGCCGAATGCTTTACGCCCGAAGAAACGGGCATAAAGCGTTCGATGATAGAAAAACACTGGCCTCGTTGATTGGCTGCTAAACCATAGCCTTAACGGGACTGGTTCCACCGGATACTAAACAGAAGCTGGGAACCTCTCCCAAGCAGCATAGCTAAGCGCAGCCAGTGTTAGATGAGCCAAAAAGCTAGGAAAGCAATAGCAATGAAGATAAAGCTTACAAAAGGCGAATTAAAAAGGCATAGGGATGCGTTGAAGCAATTCCAGCGCTACCTGCCTACGTTACAACTGAAGAAGCAGCAATTGCAGATCGAGATCCTGCATCAGATGACCATTCTGGAGAAGAAGAAACATCAGCAACAGGCCAAGAAAGAATCGGCGCTAGCCTGGACAGCGCTTCTGGCCGAACCGATAGATATCAGCCCCTGGATTAAACCGCAAGAGGTCAAGATTGTGGAGAAAAGCATCGCCGGAGTCGATATTCCAGTTTTTGAACAGACAGATTTTGCAAAGACGCAGTACGATTTATTTACTCTGCCCCTATGGGTAGATGAGGCGATAGAATCCTTAAGGGTTTTAGTTGCGCTAGGAGAAGAGATACGTATTTTGCAAAAAGGCATAGAGACCTTAAGGTATGAACTACGTATTACAACGCAGCGGGTAAATCTTTTCGAGAAGATTAAAATACCCGAAAGTCAGGAAGCCATCCGCCGGATCAAGATTTACCTCGGCGATCAAACAGCAAATGCCGTTGGCCGCAGCAAGATAGCGAAGAGAAAGATCGAGGCCTTTGAATTGCAGGGAGCCGCCTTATGATCGTGCCCATGAAAAAAGCAGCCATCTTGGCGCAGTCTAAAGACAGCGAGCAGACTATACAGAAGCTACGGGCATTGGGGGCTGTGCATGTCGAGCACCAAAATGCGCCCAAAGGCAAAGACACGGGCCTTCTTCTTGAAGATATCGCCCTTCTCGAAGCAACCTTAGCGGTTCTGGCGCAGCCGGACCTGGGTACGATGCCTTTGCAAACGGAAAAGACGCCGCTAGATTGGAGATTTACTGTCCGGCATCTTCTTGGCCTGCGCAATCGTTTAAATCAACTAAAGGATTACTCCTTTAGATTGCAGGGAAAGATCAGTCAGTGGGAAAGGTGGGGAGATTTTAACCCCCAAGATATACAGGCCTTAAGAGAAAAGGGTGTTTATATAAGGCTCTACCAGATCCCCTTTAAGGAGATCAAAAAAATGCCCGTCGGAGTCATTGTCAAAAAGATTTATGCTGCCGGAGGAGTAGACCATTGCGTGCTTATATCTCGTCAAGATGTAGAAATACCATTTAAGGAAGTAGCCTTGCCAAAAATGGGCTTGGGGGCATTAAGAGCGCGTTTCAGCGATAACAATCGGGCTATAAAGCTGATCCGGGAAGATATCCGAAAGATCGTGCCATACCGCAAGGCGCTTTCTAGTATAAAGGATTCTCTGGAAGAAGAGCTGGAATTCCACAATGTTTTAAACGGAATGGGTCGCTGCGGAGAAGTTGTATATTTAAAAGGATATATACCGTTTGATGCAGTAGAGCTATTGCGTCAGTCTGCCAAGGTCGAGCAATGGGGGATATCGATATCTGAGCCCGGGCCCAAAGACAGGGTGCCTACGCTTATCCGTAACCCCCGCTGGGTTTCTGTTATAAAGCCGGTGTTTAAGTTAATCGAGATAATCCCCGGATACAAAGAGCTTGATATCAGTTTATGGTTTTTGATATTTTTCTCTATCTTTTTTGGTATGCTGGTCGGAGATGCCGGGCTAGGCTTGAGTTTTCTCGCCCTTACCTTCTTGGCCAATAGAAAATGGGGGCCCGGACTCAGAGATAAATCCATTTTTACCCTTTTGTATATTTCAAGCTTTTGTACTGTAATTTGGGGAGTGTTGACAGGGACATTTTTTGGCCAAGAGTGGTTGCCGCAGTGGATAAGTCCGCTTTTGCCCGCTCTGCGCAACGACAGAAATATCCAGACCCTTTGTTTTTTGCTCGGGGCGGTACATTTAAGCATTGCTCACGGTTGGCGCGCCCTTGTAAAACTGCCCTCGGCAGCGGCCCTTGCCGAAGCAGGGTGGATTTGTATATTATGGGGCGCTTTTTTTCTGGCCAAGGTGCTGGTCCTGGGATATGCATTTCCCGTGATTGCAAAATGGCTTTTTATCGTCGGGGGCAGCCTCGTGCTTTTATTTACTAACCCCAGCAAAAATATATTTAGAAGCATAGGCTCAGGATTAGGCAGCCTGCTATTGAATCTGGTAAACAGCTTCACGGATGTGGTCTCTTACATCCGCCTATTTGCAGTGGGCTTAGCCACGGTAGCCATTGCCGATGCGTTTAATAAAATGGCCATGGAAATTGGGTTTAGCAATATTTTTACGGGGATGTTAACGGCTCTTATACTACTGGTGGGGCTTTTGCTTAATTTAATATTGGCCCCTTTGTCTGTTTTGGTACATGGGGTAAGGCTTAACGTGTTGGAGTTCTGCAATCACGCCGATGTGAAATGGAGCGGTTTCGCCTATAACCCCTTTAAAAAAAAGGTTAAAGGATAGATAGTTGGAGATACTTCAGCAGCTAAAATGCTCACATTTGTTCGCATTTATTTACGCTGCTTCAGTATCAAATTTGCGAAGCAAATTTGAGGAGGGTTAATAATGTCAGACGTGCTGGTTCAGTTTAAAGATTTAGGGGTTGGTGCTGTATTGGCATTTGCCGCTATGGGTTCGGCATTAGGAGCAGGGGCCGCTGGCATGGCGGCTGTAGGCGCCTGGAAGAAGTCTTTTGCCCAAAATAAGGCAGCTTCATTTATGCTCGTGGCCTTTGTGGGCGCTCCTTTGACACAGACGATTTACGGTATGATAGTGATGAATAAGATCGCCGAGGTTGCCGCCTCTGGCCAGTATATGTGGGGTGTGGGGATATTATGCGGCATTGCCATGGGGCTTTCTGCCTTGATGCAGGGTAAGGCCGGGGCCACTGCGGCGGACGCCATGGGTGAAACAGGCAAGGGTTTTGGCAATTATATCGTTGTAATAGGAATAGTAGAGACCGTGGCGCTTTTTGTAATGGCTTTTTCCATGGGGCTTTTAGGCAAGATGATGTAGAGAAGATTATGGCTTGTGCCAGCAAACCTTCGCCGGTCAAGCTTGTTGTAGGGACAATCTTTTCCAGCGAAGGCGTTTTAATTAAAGCAAAGAAGAAGTTAGAGAATAGATTCGGGCCCGTCGATTTTGCTAGCGAGATCATGGCTTTTGATTTTACTGATTACTATGAAAAAGAGATGGGTAAGAACCTTAAGCGGCAGTTTTTGAGCTTTGAAAAGCTGGTTTGGCCTAGCCAGCTTTGGCATATAAAAAGATACACCAACCGCCTGGAGCGCGACCTAAGAGGGCCGGCTTCTGGGCATAGCCGTAATATAAACTTAGACCCTGGGTATATCGCTGCTTCTAAATTAGTATTGGCTACATGTAAAAACTATTCTCACCGTATCTATTTGGATAAAGGCATCTATGCCGAAGTAACATTGAGCTTTCGCGATGGGGTATTTGAGCCCTGGCCTTGGACATACCCGGATTACAGAAGCGACAGGTATATCCACTGCTTTAACACCATTAGGGAGCTGTACTTAAAGCAGATATTTTAGTATTTTCTTTGATACATTCGGCGACCCCGTACTACGAGGCCGACCTTCCTTCGTTTTACTCAGGATCCCTTGAAGAATCCTGAGCGAAGTCGAGTGACAGCATCAACACTGAGCGCGCCCGTATTTTATATTGTAGTGTGCGAATGTGTTGACACATTTGGCTTTTTGTGCTATTTTAGATGGCACCTTAAGGTATTTCGGCAGCTACAATCCTGCCTCTGGTTGGATTGCTTAACGCTGCTTCAATATCAAATTTTGCTCTGCAAAATTTGGGCGGATAGTTCAGCTGGTTAGAACGCTTGATTTACATTCAAGAGGTCACAGGTTCGACTCCTGTTCCGCCCACCAGATTCTTTGCAACTTTAGGTGATTAGCTCGGAGTCGAAGCGAGTGAGCGCCGAAGGAAGCTGAGGAAAAGGCCGTAAGTCCGTCCCGAACGAAGAATCTTAATTAGAACTTCTTCGGGATCCCAAAGCTAAGAGAATGTATTGGGAAA
>JAFGHF010000062.1 GCA_016939375.1 Candidatus Omnitrophota bacterium
CAGAAGTTTCGATATTTTTCCCTTCATCTCCTCTATAGTCTCTTTGCTTTTGCGGGAGATCTCTCCTATTTTCAACTCTTCTGCGATATCAAGAAAGGCGTTTTTGGTCTCTCTCACAGATTTGGAAGTGCTCTTCACAATAGCGAGATAATAAAGCTCATCTGCCTGAAGGCACTGGATCAGCGTCTCTAAATATCCCTTTGTAAAACTGTCCTTTGCTATGGACTCATCCTGCAATGCTTCTTTTAAGACCGCCACGGCCTCTTCGATTTTTTCGGCTTCTCTCAGTTCCAATGCCTTGTCAATAGTCTCTCCGAGCGAGGCAGAAAAACAGGGGCTAGAAATACAGATGGCGGCCAAAATGAATACTATAATCGAAAAAATACGCATCTTTCTCATTGTTTCCTCCTCGAGGCTAAGTTAAGGTAATACGGCTTTAGAAATAGTGATAGTGCATTTGATGACGCTGGAACCAGCGGTCTTTGGTCTTAGATCGTATTCTTCTATCCTTAACAATTTTTTTGAACTTTCCACATCATAGAAAAAATTCGTAATCTGCTCTATCTGCGCTTCACAATTCAACCTTATTAAATATTTATTAAGCAATTCTCCTTCTTCCAAACCGGCCGCTTTTATATCAATGACGTAGAGAGAAGACTTGTTGGCCATTTCTTCCATTTCCTGAAGAAAGCCAACGGTCTCCTGTTGCTCCGATTTAGCCCGCATCACATATGAACTGTAGTAATCGATCTCTTTTTCTATTACTTCTTTCCGGGAAAGGATACGCAGATTTTTTTCAATCCTGGTTTCCTGGTTTTCGATCTCCCCGTCCAATGCCGCTATCTTAGATAAAATCGGGTTGACCACTAAGATATATAAGAGAACTGCTGAAAACATAAAAATAACAACATATATGATAGACTTCTCTCTTTTAGATATTTTGGAAAATAACGCTGGGGGCTTTTTCATTCTTCCGTCTTCTCTTCTTCCTCTTCTTCCTTCTCTTCTTCCTCAGCCTCTTTTTCAGGCAGCTCCAGGGTACAGACTATGTGGAAATCCGTCAAATCCTGGTCTTCTTCTTTTCTTTTCGTCGTGTATCTGGTCTTGACATTTTCAAAATACGGCGATTTTTCCATATTGCTGACCAGAGTAAACACCGTAGACATAGATAAAGAACTTCCTTTTATCTGGAATTCTTTTCCTTCCTGGAATTTGATATGGCTGAGGTAGATATCCTCTAAAATGACACTATATAGGTCATTGAGGACTTCCAAAGAATAGCCGCGGTTCGTCAAATAGCTTTTCAATACGCTCATCTTGTTATAAGATTTCTCAAGCGACTCGGCCTCTTTGTTCACAGCTTGGTAATGCGTAAGCAATTGCTCTAAATAGGTGGTCTTGAAATAGATCTTGCTGATCAAGATAGCGCATATCAAGGCAAAGGCACCCATAGACAAAACGCCCATTTTAATGATCGCCTTGCCCCGGGCTTCCAATGCCTTTTTTAGCTTTATCTCTTTAGGCGTAACGTCTATACTTAGCTCGGCTTCGGCAAAAAGCGGACTAACCACATCCAAGAAAGAGACTTCTTTGGCTGAAGCAGCGACATCAAGGGCCTGTCTTTTAAAAGGGAGCTGCTCCAGATATGAGATAAGCGTAGTGGGAATATATAGATTTTTATCCAAATGTTCTTTTATTTCTTTTATTTCATCTATCGCCCCGATCAGTATGATCTTGTTGGGAGTGCGTTCGATATCTTCGCTTTGATAGGACTCCAAAGATTTTTTTATTTCCTCGACGAATTTTTCCTTGAATTTTTCCTTCTCAGACAAAAAATATTGGACGCCGATAGGGATATTCCTGGCAAATATCATCTTGTTCTTTGCGGTGATGATAAAATCAGTGCTATCGGCACCGATATGAATAATGCTGGCAGGGGTATCGTCCTGCTTGACCCGTGAGATGTGGTAATAGACATGGCAGATGCCTTCCGGGACAACCGCCACCTTTAGCACATCCAAACCCGCCAGGTTCAATATCCCAACATATCTCTTGATCGCATCCTGGGGAACGATAATAAGCAAGGCCTTGGTGTAATTTTGCCTATATACCCCGATGTTTACATAGTCGACAATGATCTCTTCTCTGGAATAAGGGGTGTATCTGCCTGATTGCAGATTGATGATCTCCTGTATCTCTTTTGGGTTGCGCGAGGGAATCTCGATATTCTTGGTTATGATCGAACGTGAAGGGATGCTGCAAATAACTGAGCGAGATTTGATCTTTAATTCATTAAGCGCTGCTTTAACGGCTTGGGCGATATCCGGCTCAGACAAAGACCCGATATCTTTGACCAGCAAAGTCTGCACTTCTCTTCTGCCGGGCAGACCTTTGGCGTAGGCGATCTTAAGTTTGTCAGCGCTAAAACTTATACAAATAAGCTCTTTTTGCATTTTTCAACTCTATTAGTCGGCTTTTTCCTGCCAGTATTTGATCTTGCCTTTTGTATCTAAGGAGCCTGTTATGGGGTCGGCCTGGAAACTAGGGCGCTGAAATACACAGATTATCTTCATAGATGCATCCCTATTTTTCAGGCGGCCGGTGCTGGTGATGGTAAAATTTTCGGACTTAGTCTCCAAATAGCCGGCAGAGACCAAATTACTCAAATTGGCGACCTCGCTCTCACTTAAAGAAACATATTTGCTCAGCTGCGATACTATGCTTTTAGTAGAGACAAACACATAATCATCGGCTGTCGCTTCTATTGAATCATCTCCGCAGCGAAAAAGCAAGATCTTATCCACCACGCTCCTAAAAAGCCCTAGGGCCAAGAGGACTTTAGGCGAAGCGGTGTTAATATTTATTTTACCATTACTGTAGATAGTTATGTAGTCTTTTATTTTAGCGAATATATCCTTTGTCATTCCCTTTACCAAAAAAATCTCATTGGGCACTTCAAAGTCGCTATCTTTGGCCTCATAGGAATTGCGCAGAGCCCTGTAATATTGGTCCTCGGCGCTTCCCAAGGCTACGGATAATACATTGTCTTTGTCTCTCCAATCTACGATAGCTGCGCTTAGGCTCTCGGCATCCAACTGATCCATGCCAGCCGTTGACTTAAGCAAGTTTTCCAAGACCTCTCTTTTACAGGTATTGATATTGACCTTTCTCTCTTCGTCGACCACTCCATATCTGATCTGCTCGAAACTGCTGTCCATATAACTGGGCACATGGCTTACCGAATAAATGCCCTCCCCCACCTCTTTTCCTTGAAACGCCCCCCTGTTATTGCTCCAAGATTCCCTAAGCGTATCCACGGTAGATTCATCTTTTCTTCTTAATTCCAAAATAGCCCTTTTTACGCCGGCAGAAGCCACGAAGCGCAATCTGTCGCGGGAATCAAGACGGCCGACCATCCAGACCTTTTCTCTGACGCTAGAACCCAGGTATACGGCAAAGGTAGTCAACAGACAAAGCGACCAAAGGGCTACGGCCAAGATGCTGCCTTTTCTATCGGCTATAATGGAACTGCGTCGCAGAGGGAATAGCAATCGTCCTTCTCACTTTCTTCTCTTGCTCGTTTTCAACAAACTCTATCTCCATCCTTACGGCCAAAGGGATCCTTGCTTCTTCGTCTTCCTCAAACCACATCTCTTTCCAACCATGCAAATCTTGGGCAGGGTCATAACAATAGTAAGTAAATTTCGCGGACATGACATTTTGCATGATCTGGCGTGCCCGCGGTATCTCATTTTGATAGATATCGCTGTAATTGTACTGCTGTCTGTTTAAAGTCTTATTTCTGGGATTATAGTAATAACTTACCCTGCCTACGCTTAAAAACTCTTCTTGTTCCTGGCCGATCCCAGCCAGCACTAAAGTGGCGAAACTGACATTGTTTTGCAAGCCGATAAACGGTGCTTCTGAAAAAGAAAAGCTGTTATTCAAATCATCGGTTATCTTTTCAATAAATACATTGAGCTCTTCGGTAGGCATCCTTTGGGTCAGCCTTTCCCATATTTGCAGGCCTGAATTGAAAGTAGAATAAATGGCTAAGCCGACCACTGAAAGCATGCCCGCCACTAAAATGGTCTCGAATAAGGTAAACCCGCGGTTTGTGATTCGTCGCTTGTGATTCGTGATTCGCGATGTATCTATTGTAATCTTTCTGTCAACTTTGTACATAGGCAACCTGTGATATCTTTGCGTCTCTGGTCACTTCCTGCCAGGAGACTTCAAGCGTCAACTCATATAAAGAAGATTCTTCTATCTCTCCTATCAGCCTAATAGACATATTCCAGCTAAATTTTTTGTTTGAGCGTATAAAACTACCGGACATATCCCCCGGCATCAACATCCCCGAAATCACCAGTTCATTCTCTGTCTGCCAGACCTTTTCTTCTATCCAACGCTGCGCCTCCAGGCGCCTAAAAACATAATTGTACGCGTCCATATAAGAAAAAAAGGCTTCGTAGATCATTACCAAGCCAAAAGATAAGATCGCTACTGCTACCATCAGCTCAATCAGTGTAAATCCCTTTTTGTCACTACCAGTTGGTGATGTCATCCTGGCTTTTCTCTCCATCTTGGCCCAAGGAATATAGGTCGTAGCTTCTGGTATTATAGGTACCCGGGGATTGGTACCCGTACTCTCGGCCCCAGGGATCTATCGGCTTTCTCTCTAAATAAGGCCCTCTCCAATTCCTCGCCGACTTTGGCTCAGACAACAAGGCCTCTAACCCTTCTTCGGTAGTAGGAAACTTCCCATTATCCATCTCGTATGTGCGCAAGGCAGTGGCTAACTGTACATCGACAAACGCCCTAGCTGCGGCATTTTTCGCCCTGGCACCTTGTTTGACGATGCGGGGCACAACTATGGCAGCCAGCGTGCCGATTATAACGATTACAAACAAAAGCTCAACAAGAGTAAACCCCGTTAGAAATCCAGGCTTTAAGCAGAACGGGTGCCTGCGGCGTAATATTTCTAACGGGGTAAAATTTTTCTTTCGCTTCACTTTAATCGACCTGTAAATATTCCAACCACTCCCTTTCTAAGTCTTCCGTGGTCCTTATCATAGTGGGGTAGGTAAATTTCAAAGCGTTATCTATTCTTTTGCCGTCTCTTAACTGGCGACAAAAATATACAAATTTTTCCGAACCATATCTGGTGATCATAAAGTCGACCATGGAAACCGCCTGCAGATAATAAAGGTCCACGATAAATTCATTGGTGATTACTGCTATATTCAGCGACATCATCCTCTCCATGGGAATAGGGCTGTGGTTTTTAAACTCTCTTCTCAGCTCTTTATTTACTTCTTTAAGTCTGCCTTTTTCTTGCCACTGGGCGACTCCTTCGTCTATCCACATGGGGATGTTTTTCGTGCCCACATAATCTCTGAACAAAAGATGGGTGAGCTCATGAGGAAGGATGGCGTCGAGAAATCCTTTACCGTGGTGGTAGCTGACTATCTCTTTCTTGCAGTAATCGGCGAAGCCAACGGACCACTCTGCATATCCCATAGACTTTACATAATCAAGATATGCTTTTTCACTGGGATAAATATATATCTTTACACGATCGTCCCAATTCCAGAATTTATCCCGCCGGGCATAACCAAGGTCATTGGCTATCTTATCATAATATTCTTCTGCCTTTCTCAAGGCTTCTTTGCCAAAAGTTCTGCTACGCGTATAATAGACTATAAAGTGGTCCCCTTTTATCTCTTCCCAGTTCTCGGCAAAAGCCTCAAAGGCAGCACAAACTATAAGTAGCACCCCCAACAACAATGTGCCTTTTAATCTGAAAGAATGGGCTTTATTCATCTGACCATAACATTGATCTGGAATACCGGCAATAACATAGCGATGACGATAAACCCTACCACCACACCCATAAAGAGGATCACCAGGGGCTCCAAAAGGGTAGTCATTACTTGCACTGCCTCTTCGGTCTCTTTCTCATAGGAAGCCACTATTTCTGAAAGCGCCTCTTCTAACCTTCCTGATTCCTCTCCGATTATCAGCAGATTTACCATAAACGCGGGAAAGACCTTTGAGCTCTTCAGGCTTTTGCCAAACGATGCCCCTTGCTCTAAATCCTTACAGCTGCGCCTGACCTCCTGCCTGATTATCTCGTTATTTATGGTGGGAACGGTGATCTCGATCGCCTTCAATACCGGAATACCATTTTTAATCAAAAGCTCCAAGGTGCGGCTAAAAGTAGACAGTTCGGACTTTAAGGAAAGATTTCCCAGTATAGGAAGTCTAAGCTTGAGGGTACTTAAGGTCCTGGCTCCGGCTTTAGTCTTGGACTGGCGCCAGAACACCAAAAATAGCAAAACAATTGCCAACACTATCCAGTACCACCATGTACGCATACCGCTGCTTATTGTGATTAAGATCTGAGTTGCCGTAGGCAGATCTTCGCCCAAGGTGGAAAATATACGCGTCAGCCGCGGCAGAACGAATATCAACATAAAAACAATGGTACCTAACGCCACAAAAGCCATCAAAATAGGGTATAATAAAGCCATGCGTACCTTCGATATTACGTCCTCCTGTTTTTGACGGTAATCAGCCATCCTGGCAAATACCTCCGCCAATGTCCCGCTTTCCTCTCCTGTGCGTACCATGGCAATATAAAGAGCGTTAAAGATCTTGGGGAAACGAGATAACGCCTGAGAAAGCGGCTGGCCGTCTTTTACATCCTGGCGTATATCCTCAAACATACTTTTCAAACGCGTATTGCTGGACTGTTCCGATAATATAGATAAAGAACGTAGTATAGGGATACCTGACTTCATAAAACTGGAAAGCTGGCGGCTAAAAATCGTGATATCGTGCGACTTAATCCTGCCTGAAACAAAAGACCGGGATGGTCTTTTTTTCTGCGTCTTCTCTATAGCCGCCTGCTCGATACCCAAAGGAGCCAAGCCCATCTGATTGATCTTCTCAATAGCCTCTCTTTCGCTGGCGGCCTCTATAAAGCCTTCGCTTATATCGTCCGGTCCCTTCTTTGCACGATATTTATAATGGGGCATATATTATATCTCCTTCTTCCCTTCAGTCAGTTTTTTCTGCACAAATTTGTTAAAACGGGCTCTTTCTGCTCCTGATATATCTAAAAAACATACAGCGATATCATAAGTCTTATCCATGATTATCTCTTCTACCCGCAGCACCCTGCACAAACACTGTATCGGCTTATCCTCTTCAGGTAATTCTAGCTTTACCTCCAAGACCGTGCCCAAGGCAAGAGGTTCGTTGGATAATAGGACCAGGCCTCCGGCGCTGATATTTTCCGTAACGCTATTATGCTCTATTCCGCCGATCTTCTTCGGCCCTTCCGACTTTATTATCCTATAACGCACATTGAGCCGGACATCCAAGCGGGCAAAATCCCTTCTTGCGTCCTGGACAATTTTTACGGGCTTAAGCGGCTCTTTTGCTCCGGCTTTATCGCTTGCCTCAGCTGCCGCGGACTCCTCGAGAGCAAATACCTCTGCTTGGGTAACCTTTAACACCTCATCGGGGGTAGTAACGCCTTCGATCACCTTGCGCCAGCCATTCTGACGCATAGTGAGCATCCCTTTGGAAGTCGCCATTTTATTGATCTCCTCAGCCGAGGCCTTGGCTGTGATCAGGTTCCTGATATCCGCATCAATGAGCAAAAGCTCATATATAGCAGTCCTGCCGTAGAACCCGGTAAAATTACACTTCTCACAACCCTTGCCTTTATATATCTTCACATCTTGCGGCGAATTTGACTTTAAATCCTGGGCGATCAGGTTTTTCAACTCCGGAAGCGCAGAAATATCCTCCTCTTTGCAATCGGGACAGACCACCCTCACCAAACGCTGGGCGATAAAGGCCTCTACGCTGGAAGCCACCAAATAAGGCTCAAGGCCTATATCTATCAAACGGGTTATTCCGCTGGCCGCATCGTTGGTATGCAGAGTAGAAAATACAAGGTGCCCGGTAAGGGCGACTCTGATGGCGATCTCGGCGGTCTCTGAATCACGTACCTCTCCCACCATCATCACGTCGGGATCATGCCTGAGCATACTGCGTAAGCCCCGGGCAAAGTTCAATCCAATCTTAGGCATGACCTGGAGTTGAGTTATACCCTCCATCTCATACTCAATGGGGTCTTCGATGGTGATGATCTTGCGCTCATCGGTATTGATCTTGGATAAACAGGCATAAAGCGTAGTAGTCTTTCCGCTTCCGGTGGGACCGGTGACAAAGACTATTCCATGGGGTTTTTTGATCAGCTCTTCAAACGTATCTAGATCTTCGGTTAAAAGACCCAGCCTTTCTAAACTAAAGAGCATCTTCATCGGCAGAATACGGATGACCACACTCTCCCCATAAGGCGTGGGTATAAAAGAGACCCTTAAGTCCAAAGTCTGGTCTTGTATCTTTACCACGGCCCTTCCGTCCTGAGGAAGCCGGTGTTCGACGATGTTCAAATTAGACATGATTTTAATGCGTGAGAGGATGGGTGAGAAGAAATTCTTTATTTCCGGAGGCACAGTAGCATTATAAAGCACCCCGTCTATGCGATAGCGCAGCTTTATCCTGCCCCTGTAGGGCTCAAGGTGAATATCGGTAGCCCGTTTTTTATATGCTTCTAATATGATCTGGTTGACCAGTCTTATTATCGAGGCGTCTTCAGCCAGCTTTTCGATATCTTCTACTTTTTCCTCGGCCTCTTCCCTAGTCTGCATCTGCTCTTGGGGCGTCTGGGCCAGGATCTTCTCGATTGTATCCGCGCCTAAGCCATAGTGTTTCTTTAGAGATTCGACGATATCGTTTTCCCTGGCCAATACCAGCTGTATCTCATAGCCTAAGCTCATCCTGATGTCGTCTTGGGTCTTTACGTCCAAAGGATAGCTGCAGGCAATGGTCAGTGTCCGGCCGTCTATCTTAAGCGGCATGAATTTATAATAACCGGCGAATTTGACCGGGATCTTATCGATGACCGAACGCTCGACAGGCACCTCGCTGAGGCGTAAATAATCGATCTTTAATTCTTCGGCAAAGGCCTTTAATATCTTCTCCTCTGTGGTCAGGCCCTTCCTTAGTAAAAAAGAGGCCAGGGATTCCTGGGAAGTGGCGATCTCTCTTAGGCCTGCGTCCAATACCTCTTTTTCGACCAAGCCTTTATCAAACAAAATCCTCGATAATACTGTATCAAATTTTTTATCCATCTTTGACCTGTTTAATCCTCAAACAATTTACGCATATGTAACTTTTTATACTGCTGGTAAAATTGCACAAGCCAGTTCATATCCTTGGCGCAAATAAGCACAAGTTTTATGCTGCGCATATTCGCCTCTTTTTCCATTTCGCTGAATATCTGGACGTTTAGGGGGTTAGAGATAGCCACCGTCACGGAATAGTCGTCTTCCTTTATAGGAACGCATTGATGGTCTAGGATATAAGTCGGCGAGAACTTCATTGCTACGGCGATATTTACGTCTATCTGGTTGATGTCCACATAGGGAATACCGTACTGCTCTGAGAGGGCTTTGATAAAATCTTTTTCTGAGACCAAGGCTCTTTTCAATAAAATCTTACCCAAAAACTCTTTGGTCATCTTCTGTTCCATTAGTGCGTCATCAAGCTGAGCCTGCGTGATCAAGCCTTTCTCGATCAATATTTCTCCTATCTGTTTATTGGGCCGTTCCATAAACTATGATAAGGCTCCCACCATATAAAATTCTTCTGCCGGCACACGGTCGACTCTGCCGGCAATGATCTTCTCGCATCCCTCTAAGGTCTGCTCCGTGGTGACAAATTCGCCTTTCTTGCCAGTATATGCTTCGGCTACAAAGAACGGCTGGGTCAAAAAGTTCTGTATTTTACGCCCCCGTTCATAGATTATCCTGTCTGATGCGGATAATTCATCAATCCCGATTACCATTACAATGCGTTTGAGCTCATCGTGTTTTTGCAAGACCCTGATCACCTCTTGAGCGACTTTAAAATGCCGTTCTCCTACAATGTCCTGGTCTAAGTTTGCCGAGGAAGAAGTTAAGGGGTCGATTGCCGGATAAAGCCCTAGCTGAATACGCTCGCGGGAAAGAATCAATACATTGTCCAAAAAGCTAAAAATCGCCACAACCGCAGGGTCAGTAAGATCATCGGCAGGCACATATACCGCTTCCATAGAGGTAATTGAGCCGCCGGCCTCTTGGACCGACCTAATCCGCTCATGAAACTCACTGGCCTCGGCAATCAATGTCGGCTGATAACCTGTTTCAGAGGGGACGCGGCCCAAGAGAGTTGAGATCTCCGCCCCGGCTTGGATAAACCGAAAGATATTGTCTACGAATAAAAGCACATCCCTATTTTCTCGCTGGATCGATTCGGCAAGCGTGATACCTGTCATCGCCGCTCCAAAACGCGCACCTGGGGGCTCGTTCATCTGGCCGAAGACCATCTTTACTTTATCTAAGATCTCGTGCTTCTGCAGCTCGTAAAAAAGCTCATTTCCCTCACGAATGCGCTCACCCACTCCGGCAAATACACACCTTCCCTCATATGCCTTGACTATATGCTGGATCATCTCCAAAGTCAAAATGGTCTTGCCTAAAGCGGCGCCTCCTAAGACACCGGTCTTGGTCCCTTTGACAAAGGGAAACAAGAGGTCTATGATCTTAACACCGGTGGGCATTACCTCAAAGCTCTGTTGCGCCAACTCTTTTTTTCCCACGCGGCTGCCTAATTGGTCACGCCGTATAGGACGCACCTCACCCGGACCAAGCGGGCCCAGGTTGTCGATAGGCACCCCTGATACATTGACGATACGGCCATAAAGCGATTGTCCTATGGGGATCTGAATAGGCTTACCTGTGGGGTGCGCAGGGGCATTGCGCTGTAAGTCGATAGTCGAATCAATAGAAATACAACGGGCAATATTGCCGGTTAGATGCTCGGCTACTTCAAGGATGATTTTTTCCTTGCCCACGGTATAAGTATGGATAACATCAGAGATGTTGGGGACATCGGCGGCTTGAGCAAACTGCACGTCTACCACCGGCCCTTGTACAGAAATAACTTTTCCAATAGCAGGATTTTTATTTTCCATGGCTAAATAAGGCCCTCGCCGCGAAAAGTTCGCGCATATTCCGGTCCACCAGTTCGTGGCGGATACGAAAATACTCCAATTTCAACTTTTCGTTAAGTTCTTTTAGCTTTTGTGTGCTCTCCTCAAGGTGCACAAAGCGGGCAGCCAATTCCGCCAACCGGCTCCAACCAAATATTTCATAAAGCTTCTGGCCCAATAAAAGATAGATCAGATATTCGATC
>JAFGHF010000063.1 GCA_016939375.1 Candidatus Omnitrophota bacterium
GCCTCCTTCTTCGTGGCTTGTAGCGGTCTTTAATATTTGCGGATAAGTAGGCCAGGGCTGCTCTGGAGTTCTGCACTCCGGCGGCTTGGGTAAGAGCTCTATCTCTACTACACAAGAAGCACCCTGTCTTATGGCTACTCCCACACAGGCAGCGCCTGTATCGCCTCCGCCCACGACCACTATCTTTTTTCCTCTAATATCTATGGTTTTGCCTTTAGCGATCTTCTCTCCGGCGATTATCTTATTTACCTGGGTAAGATAATCCATGGCAAAATATATACCTTTTAAATCGCGGCCTTCTATTTTTAGGTCCCGGGGATGCCTTGAGCCGCCGGCTAAACAGACAGCGTCAAAATCCTGCAAAAGCTTTTTGGTAGGATAATCGCGGCCCACATCTGTGCCATTTCTAAATACGATACCTTCTTTACTCCAGATATCCAGGCGGCGGTCAATAATAGATTTTTCCAGTTTAAAATCAGGGATGCCATAGCGCAATATGCCACCGGGCTTATCGTCTTTTTCAAAGACCACTACGTTGTGTCCGGCCTGATTTAACTGATCGGCGCAGGCCAATCCCGCCGGGCCTGAACCGACGACGGCTATCTTTTTTCCCGTTCTGTGTTCTATATGCCTAGGTTTAATCGCTGAATTTTTAAAACCCTGCTCCACTACGGCAAGTTCGTTCTCGCGGATAGTGACTGCGTCATTGTTTATACCCAACACACAGGCATATTCACATAGGGCGGGACAGACCCTGCCTGTTATCTCAGGTAAGTTATTGGTCGCCTGAAGCAATGTAAGTGCGCTCTGCCAATTACCGCGAAACATATGGTCATTCCATTCGGGGATATAATTTCCTATAGGGCAGGCCCAATGACAAAACGGTGTGGCGCAATCCATGCAGCGTGATGCCTGCTGCTTTGATTGCTCTGCAGAGCGCGGCTTATGCACGTCATTAAAATCCTGAAGGCGTTCACGCACTTCTCTGCATCTGCCTTCTTGCCTGCCTACTTTTAGAAAACCCCGTAGATCACCCATCAGAGGCCTCCACTAAATCGAGCTTCTGCTCTATCTTAATTCCTTCTAAGATACGCTTATATTCTAAAGGCATTACCTTGATGAAATTCTTCAATTCATCCTCTAAATTATCTATAATCCTCCTGGCTTTCCTGCTTTTGGTGTAGCGGAAATGATTATAAAGTAAGTGGTATATAGTATCGTTATCAATTTCCTCCACCGGCTCCAGCTCTACCATATCCATATTACATCTTTCTTTAAAAGTATGGTCCTGGTCATAGACATAGGCTATTCCGCCTGACATACCGGCGGCGAAATTGCGGCCTGTTCTGCCTAAGACAATTACCCGCCCGCCTGTCATGTATTCACAGCCGTGGTCGCCTACGCCTTCGACAACGGCGTAGAGGCCGGAGTTTCTCACGCAGAACCTCTCACCAGCTATGCCGCCTATATATGCCTCGCCTGATGTGGCGCCATAGAAAGTGGTATTGCCGATTATTATATTCTCATCCGGTTTATATTGCGCTTTCCTATCCGAATATATCACTATCTTTCCTCCGGAGAGACCTTTACCCACATAATCGTTGCTCATCCCTTCCAATTCAAAGGTAATCCCTTTGGCCAGGAAAGCGCCAAAGCTCTGACCGGCTACACCGCGGAATTTGCAGGTTATCGTATCTTCTAAGAGCACCCCGTCACCACACCTCTTACAGACTTCACCGCTTAACATAGCACCCGTGGCCCTGTCCGTATTATGGATATCCTCTTCTATCTTAACGGGTCTGTTCTTCTGGAGCGCTTCTTGGCATTTCTCTATGAGTCTTTTATCAAGCACCTGATCAAGGCCTTTAGCTCTAACCCCGCACTCTGAGCTGATATCCTCCAGTGCCTGCGGTCTATAAAGGATGTTCGAATAGTCTATCCCTTTTGCTTTTTTAGGCACTATGGTCTTGTCCAATTGCAGAAGGTCGCTTCTGCCGATCATCTCATCCATGCTCTTTAAGCCTAGGCCGGCCATTATCTCGCGTAACTCCTGGGCTACAAAACGGAAATAATTGACTATATATTCCGGGCGACCCTGGAACTTCTTCTGTAAGATGCCATCCTGCGTGGCTACGCCCACAGAACAATTATTCAGATGACAATGTCTTAACATCACACAACCGGATGCTACCAGAACAGCGGTACAAAAACCATATTCCTGGGCTCCTAATAAAGCGGCGATGGCCACATCGCGGCCGGTACGCATCTGGCCGTCAGTCTGCAGACAGACACGCGAACGCAGGTTGTTCAATATTAATGTCTGATGGGTCTCAGAAAGCCCCAGCTCCCAAGGAAGTCCTGCATATCTAATCGAACTCTTTGGCGAGGCCCCCGTACCTCCGTCGCCTCCGGATATAAGTATCATATCGGCATGGCCCTTGGCTACTCCCGCGGCGACTGTCCCCACTCCGATTTCAGAGACCAACTTTACGCTGATACGCGCTTGGGGATTTGCATTCTTTAAATCAAATATCAACTGCGCCAGATCTTCGATAGAATATATATCGTGATGCGGCGGCGGTGATATCAAAGTCACCCCTTGCGTAGTATGCCTGGTGCGGGCGATTATCTCACTCACTTTGTGCCCGGGAAGCTGACCCCCTTCGCCCGGCTTTGCCCCTTGGGCAATCTTGATTTGTATTTCATCGGCATTGACCAAATAATTTATGGTCACACCAAATCTCCCGGAAGCGACCTGCTTTATAGCGCTTCTTCTTGAATCTCCGTTAGGAAGCGTGATAAACCTATTGGGGTCCTCGCCACCTTCTCCGGTGTTGGATTTACCGCCGATCCTGTTCATGGCGATAGCGATAGTCTCATGCGCAGGGCTGCTAATCGAGCCAAAACTCATCGCCCCTGTGGCAAAACGCCGCATGATATTTTCCGCCGGCTCGACCTGTTCAATAGGAATAGAATCTTTCTTTTTAAATTCAAGCAGGCTTCTTAAGGTCGTGGGGTTGGCTGATTGATCGTTTATCGCCTGGGCAAATTCCTTGTATCTTTGGTAGTCATTCTTACGCGTAGCATCTTGTAACGCGACTATGCTCTGCGGGTTCCATAGATGGAACTCTCCGTCTTTCTTCCATTGATATATACCGCCGCTAGCCAAGTAATCAACGCCTATATCCCTTTGTGGATAGGCCTGTTTGTGTCGCGAAATAGTCTCCTGGGCGATTTCATCAAGACCTACGCCACCGATACGCGATACGGTGCCGCTGAAATATTCCTCTATCAGTTCCATATTTAACCCCAAGGCCTCGAATATCTGCGCGCCACGGTAGCTTCTTAAAGTCGATATGCCCATTTTTGATAGAATCTTCAATATACCGTCTGTTATGGCCTTTTTATAGTTTTTTATCGCGACCTTTAAGTCTGAATCTATCTCTTTTTCATTTATCAGGTATTCTATGGCCTCGTAGGCAAGGTAAGGGTTTACGCAACCCGCCCCATAACCGAATAAAAGCGCAAAGTGGTGCACTTCCCTGGGTTCAGCGCTTTCCACTATTATCGCTACCTGAGAACGGATATTTTTCCTCACTAGGTGCTGATGCACAGCACTGGTAGCCAAGAGCGTGGGCAGCGCGATGTTATCTTTATCCGCTCCCCGGTCACTCAATATAATAAAGGAATAACCTTTTTCAATGGCGTATTCGGCCTCAAAGCATATCCTCTGCAAGGCCTGTCTAAAACCTTCTTTTCCTCCGCCGACATCAAAAAAGGTATATATAGTCTTGGTCTTGAAACCGTTGATGCTGATATCGCGTATTTTTTCAAGTTCTGCGTCTGTCAAAATTGGGTTTCTCACCCTTAGCTTATGACTGTGTTTTTGCGTTTCATCCAATATATTCTGCTCCGGACCGATAAAACTCTCCAGGCTCATCACCAGTTTCTCGCGGATAGAATCTATGGCCGGATTGGTCACCTGTGCGAAGAGTTGCTTGAAATAGTTGTATAAAAGCTGAGGCTTTTTGGACAAAAACGCATGCGGTGTATCGTTGCCCATAGAGCCTACCGGTTCTTTGCCTTCTTCGGCCTTGGGCCTGATGACCAGTTTTAGGTCTTCCCGCGTATAACCAAAAGCCTTAAGGCTGGGGATTAAATCTTGCGTCCTTTGGCTTGAGGAACTCACGCTAAGCAGTTTATCCAGATCGACCATATTCTCTTCATTCCACTTTCCATATGGCTGGCGCGAGGACATCCTTTTCTTTATCTGCGAATCATTTACTATACAACCTGATTCTGTGTTGATAAAAAATATTTTACCGGGCTCTAGCCTCCCGCAATGCTTGATATTCTCTGGGGCTATATCAAGGACACCCACTTCAGAGGCCATGACCACAAAATCGTCTTTGCTGACGATATAGCGGGCAGGACGTAAGCCGTTTCTATCCAGCACCGCCCCGATATTCTTCCCGTCGGTAAAAGCGATAGCGGCCGGGCCATCCCACGGCTCCATAAAACAGGCGTGATATCTATAAAAATCTCTCAATTTTTTATCCATCAGCCCATCGTGCTCCCAGGCCGCGGGAATAAGCATCGTCATCGCGTGCTCAAGAGACCTGCCCGAGAGGACTAAAAGCTCAAATATGTTGTCTATCGCCGCGGAATCACTTCCCCCTTCTACGATGACGGGTTTCAGTTTTTCAATATCGGTGCCGAAAAGTTCAGTGGTCAAGAGTCTTTCTCTAGCCCTAACCCAATTTATATTTCCGCGCAAGGTATTTATCTCACCGTTGTGGGCCAAAAACCTAAAGGGTTGAGCCAGGTCCCAGGTGGGAAAGGTATTGGTGCTGTAGCGCGAGTGCACCAGACAAAGAGAACTCTCTATCGAAGTATCTTTTAAGTCCAAAAAGAAGTCCTGCAGTTGAGAAGGCATCAAAAGTCCTTTATAGCTTAAGGTCCGGCCTGAGAGATTAGTGATGTAGAAAAATGATTTCTGTTCAATAGAAGATGCCCTGACCTCGGCCTCGAGTTGCTTGCGGATGATATAGAGTTTCCTCTCAAAAGCAAGTTCGTCTTTCAATTCTTTGTCTCTTTTGATGAATACCTGCGATATATAAGGCATGGTCTGGCGGGCACCGTCTCCTATCACCGAGCTCTCTATGGGGACCTCACGCCAACCCAAAAGCTGCTGGCCTTCCTGCGTGATGACTTTTTGGAAAATATCTAGGCAGGTCTTTCTCTCATTTTCATCCTGAGGTAAAAAAACAAGCCCTGTGCCATAAGATCCCAAAGCAGGTAAATCAATATGTGCCTTTTTGCATTCTTTAAATAAAAACTTATGCGGCATCTGGATGAGGATACCGGCGCCGTCTCCAGTGAGCGGGTCAGCGCCTACCGCACCGCGGTGGCTTAAACGTCTGAGTACCTCGATCCCTTTTTTGACGATATCATAGGACTTCTTCCCTTTAATGTTACAGACGAATCCCACGCCGCAATTATCGTGCTCGAATCGCGGATCATATAGACCCTGCTTTAGGGGGAAATGTCTGTATTTCACTTTTTAAATCTCTCCACGTCAATATCGAGTTTTTGTATCTTTTTGTGCAAAGTATTACGGTTTAGACCTAAAAGCCTTGCTGCCTGAATTTGATTGCCTTCGGTACGTTTTAAGGCCTTGCTAATAATCGCCCTTTCAATACTACTAATAGTATCGTCATAGATATGGCCGGAGTCTACGCTGTGAAAATCTTCGTTTAACGAATCGTAAATATCATCCATAACTAATTTGCCTAATTTTTGTGCACTCCCGGACAAAATTTTTTGTAGGCCCCGCTTCTAAATAGCGGTTTTGAAGCAGGGCCTACCGCTTTACTCGTTATAGGACCGAAAGATATTTATCCAGTTCGTATTGAGGCACCTGGATGCGGTAATCATCCCATTCCTTCTTTTTAAGTTGTATAAACCTGGGGAATATATGCTCTCCCAGTGTCTTTTTGACCAGGGCGCTGTCTTCGGTTATGGCAATGGCATGGCCCAGTGAATCGGGTAAGGTCTCGATGCCTTGGGTCCTTCTCTCCTCGGCGCTTAAGTGGTATAGGTTTTGCTCCATCGGCTTAGGTACTTTGTATTTTTTCTCTATGCCTTCCAAGCCGGCTTGAAGCATAGCGGCAAATGTAAGGTAAGGATTGCACGCCGGGTCACAGGCTCTAAATTCGCAGCGCGTGGCTTTTTCTTGACCGGGATGATAAAGCGGTACGCGTATAAGCGCGCTTCTGTTCCTGCGGCTCCAGGCCACATATACCGGGGCTTCATATCCGGGGACTAACCTCTTGTACGAGTTTGTGGTCTGGGCAAATATGGAACATATCTCCTTGGAATGTTTCAAGAGGCCCGCGATATAATACTGGGCTGTGCTTGAGAGAAAGTCTTTGGACTTGGCATCGAAAAAGGCATTTTTACTTCCTTTAAAAAGCGACTGGTGTGTATGCATGCCGGAACCGTTTTCGCCAAAAATAGGTTTGGGCATAAAAGTGGCATATACGCCGAACTTGCTGGCTATTTCTTTTACGACTACCCTGTAGGTGATTACGTTATCGGCCATCTCCAAGGCGTCTTTATAACGCATATCGACTTCGTGCTGTGAAGGGGCGACCTCATGGTGGGAATATTCCACATCGATGCCCATTTTCTCAAGGGCTAATACCGTCTCTCTTCTTAAATCGCTGGCTACATCTAAGGTAGTAAGGTCAAAGTAACCACCTTTATCCAGTATGTCCGCAGAATTATCGGCCTTGAAATAGAAAAATTCGAGCTCGGGACCCAGATAATAATGGTCAAAACCCATCTTCTCTGCCCTCTCCAGTGCCCGCTTGAGCACATACCGTGGGTCGCCTTCGTAAGGGGTCTTATCCGGGTTTAATATATCGCAGATCATTCTGCCCACAGCTTTTTCTTTGGGCCGCCAGGGCAGAATCTGAAAAGTATCCGGATCGGGCATAGCAATCATATCCGATTCCTCTATATCCTGATAACCGGTGATAGAGGAGCCGTCAAAGCCCATGCCGTTTTCCAGAGCACCCTCCAACTCCTTATCGGTGATGGAGAAGCTCTTTACCCTGCCTAAGACGTCGGTAAACCACAGACGTATAAATTTGACATCCTTCTCCTTTGCCAGCTTTAAAATATCCTGTTTTGTTTTCTTTGCCATTTTAGTCCTCCTGTTTTAATAAATATTAGACATAAAAAAAGACGTTCTTATCTCTTTAAGAACGTCTTTGTCCTTTTCACCTTGTGCTTGCACAAACTTTGTGCAGTTATTTACACAATTATCTCTTCCACCATTGATAAGTAAAAAATCGCCTCTTTTGGTAACCTTCTTTTTCAAAAAAATTTATCCTATGGCCTGCCCGCCGCTTTGGCCTGTTCTGATCCTGATGCATTCGGGTAGGTCCAGAATAAATATCTTACCATCGCCAATCTGGCCAGTCTTGGCCCCTTTTATGATGGCATCAATGGTCGGCTGGACAAAATCCTCATTTACCGCTATCTCTAACCTTACTTTTTTCAACAAGTTAACTTCATGTATGACCCCTCTATAGGTCTCTGTATAGCCCTTTTGCTGGCCGCAGCCCAAGGCATTGGTAACAGTCATCTTAAAGACTTCGGCATCATATAGGGCCGCCTTTACATCGGGTAGTTTATGGGGTTGTATCATTGCAATTATTAGTTTCACGGCATCCTCCTTAACCTATTGTGTAGTAAAGACTTGAAATCCGGAATAGGACTCCATCCCATGTTGACTAAGGTCCAACCCTTTCAACTCCTCTTCTCTGGAAACCCTTAGGCCTACTGACTTATCAATCATCTTAAACACAAAAAACATCACGCTGAGCACAAATACAACAACACTGAATACGCCCAACGCCTGTACTCCCAGCTGGGTGAACCCTCCACCATGAAAAAGTCCGTCTCTGGCCAAACCCAATGCCTTACGGCCAAAAATACCCACAGCCAATGTACCCCATATACCATTCATCGCATGTACCGGCACCGCTCCCACAGGATCGTCTACTAATACCTTATCAAGAAATACAGTTCCCAAAACTACGATTATACCGGCTATAGCGCCAATAATCATAGCCTCATAAGGCATGACAAAGGCACAAGGTGCAGTTATCGCTACCAATCCCGCCAATGCCCCGTTCATGGTCATGGTTAAGTCCGGTTTTCCGAACTTACGCCAGGCAAAAAACATAGCCACTAGCCCCCCGCTGGCCGCAGCCAGATTTGTGGTAATAGCCACATGGGCGATTTGGCTTCCGTCGCCTACGCTAAGCGTAGAACCGGGATTAAATCCAAACCAGGCAAACCATAAAATCAGTGTCCCTAAAGAGGCTAAGGACATGGAATGTCCGGCAATAGCATTGGCTGAGCCGTCCTTATTAAACTTGCCGATTCTGGGACCAAGAATTATTGTTCCCATCAAGGCCGCACAACCTCCCACTGCATGCACAACGGTGGAGCCGGCAAAATCAGCAAAATCAAGACCGGCCAACCAACCGCCGCCCCAAATCCAGTGTCCTACTAAAGGATAGACGGTCGCGGAAATAATGAAAGAATACAACAAATATGCGGGAAACTTCATTCTCTCTGCCACGCCACCGGCAACAATAGTCGCTGCCGCCCCGCAGAATACCGCGTGAAAAAACCAATTGGCGTACAACGGAAGGTCATTATGCGCCACGGTTCCGTTTAGAAACCATCCTGAAAAACCCATAAAGGCGTTTCCGCTACCGAACATTATGGCATAGCCAAACATAAAAAAGCCCAATGAGGCCATGCAGAAATCTAAAAAGTTATTCATTAACACGTTACAGGCGTTTTTGGTCCTGATTAAACCCGCTTCAAGCATGCCAAAACCAGCTTGCATTATAAAGACCATAAACGCCGCAATCATCACCCAAAGCGTGTCAATCCCTACTTTACTAGCATAAATTACGTTTTCCACCTTACTTCTCCTTTCCAAAAACAAAAAGGGCGTCTTTTCTTAAAAAACGCCCTTGTTAAAAACACTACTCTGTGCTTTTTCTCTATCTACACTCTATTAAGTAAAAAATCACCTCTTTTGGTAACCCTTCTTGCGCCATTTTTTAATCATATTCTTTTTATATTTAAGGACCATGACGTGTGAAATGCTCATTTCATCGGCAATCTGGCGCACAGTATAGCCTTTAAGAAGATATGAGAGGACTGTCCTTTCCTTTTCAGTTAAGCCTGTCTTCTTTATCTCATCGACTGTGATCTTATCTTCAACGCTCGAGCCAAAGGGGAGCTTTTTGTCCTCGATGATATCGCCTAATGTAAGGCCCCCGGGAGTAATAACCTCATCGAGGCTGGAAAATATTGCCTTGGGCCTTCCTTTTCTTAAGAAATTCTTTATGTGAAACTCGCAGGCTTTGATCACATAGGCCTCGTTTTTTCCTATTGGCAGACCTTGGCCGTAATTTTGCCATAAAAAAATACACATCTCCTGATAGAGGTCCTCTTCAGAATAGAAGCCATAGAGCAGGTTTTTTCTGGCAATATGCTTAAGAACAGGTGTTATTTTATCCAGCAATATCCTAAAATCCATCTTTTTTTGCCCTTTATATAGAAAAAGGGCGTCTTAAAGCCAAAGCATGGCTTCAAACGCCCTTGTTTGTACAAAAAAAGACGTTCTAAGAAGAACGTCTATGTTCCGGGCACATCTATGTGCCCTTCATCTATGAGTATAGCACAATATTAGGGTGCGGTCAACTCATTTTTTATAAGATTTTTTCATCTCCTCGGCCAATATTATGGCCTCTGATACATCACGCATGCTCTTTCTGCTGTCCATGCTGTATTTCCTTAAGCGCTGGTATGCCTGTTTCTCCGTTAAGCGCTCCTGCTCCATTATGATGCCCTTGGCCTTCTCAATAGATTTTCTTGCTTCCAGCTCTTCCTTGATAACCTTGGACTCCACTACCAGCCTAAAATTCTCGATTACGATAGCGGCCTGATTGGCAATCGACTTTAAGGCATTTATCTCATTTTTGCTGAATTCATGTGGTTTAGAGGTATAGCTATTTAATACGCCTATGGGCTTTCCTTTAAATATTAGCGGCACACATAATAATGAACAAAGCTTCTCTTTTTTGGCAATGCTGGTATTAATATAATCTTTATCTTTACGCACATCGGTCACGGTAATCGGCTTTCCCTCTTTAGCTACTTTGCCGGCAATGCCATTGCCTATCTTGATATTCGGCTTCTTGTTATATGCCTCACTGACCGATTGAGTGGCCTTGACCTCCAATTCCTGCGTTTTTTTGTTTAATAACATTATAGAGCAGATTTTAGAGCTCATCACCTCGGCAGTTACAGTGACAATAAGTTTGAGCACATCGTCCAAGTAGGAATCCGAGGCTATAGCCTCACCTATCTTGGCTAATGCCTGGATTATATGCTTGGGATCACATATTTGTTTATTTTCCCTTGCCATGTCTCTTGGTTTCCTTAATAACCCTTATATCAAATCGCTATGGGCAAGTCAATATCTATAAATATGACGCTACACGGCGATTTCCTGCGGACTGGGTTGGTCAATAAAGGTCTTATGCCAGATCTCTAAGTTCAAGAGGTCCCAGATGCGCGCGCCGTGGTTGAACTCACCCGAAATATGCTCATCCAATATATTATTTATATATTCTTTATTAAAGTAACCCCGAGAGATGCTTTCCTGAGATAAAAGCACATCGCGAGTGAAATCTTTTAGCTCGCTTCTAAACCAGCGGTCAATGGGCACACCAAAGCCCTGTTTTTTCCTCTTTAAGATCTCTTTGGGCAATAAGTCCCGGGCCACCTGTTTTAATATATATTTTTGTTCTAAACCATGCAATTTATAATTTAGCGGAAGCGATGCGGCGAATTCCATCACCTTGTGGTCTAAAAACGGCGAGCGGGCCTCCAGAGAATTGGCCATTGTGGCTATATCCATCTTTACGCAGAGGTCTTCCGGCAAATAGCTGTTGACATCTACCTGCATCGCCTTTTCTGATGAACTCTCGGACTCTGCCTGCTGGGCAAGATCCAATATATAATCGTAGACATCCTCGCTTAAGGCGGCCTTAAAATCGTTGCTATATAGACTATCTTTTTGATCCTGCTGAAACTGGCACATCCAGCTGATATATCTTCGCCACTCATCAGAGTAGTTGCGCAGGCCCATCAAAAGCGCTTCGATATACCTGGGTACTGGCCGCACATTGAGCCACTTAAGAGAAAGCGCGGCTGTCTTATCAAGAAGTCCTTTATTGCCGCGAAACATAGAAAGCGCAAGGTTAATAAAGGGCTTGGGCATATATTGAAGATACCTGCTTACCTTTAGGCCCTTATATCTTTCATATCCGGCAAAAGACTCGTCTCCTCCGTCGCCGTTTAGGGCCACGGTGACATACTCCCTGGTCATCTTGGCCACATAATAAGTAGGGATGGAGGAGGAATCCCCTAAAGGCTCGTTATAGTGCCAGATGAGTTTATTGAGCAGCTCAAAGGCATTGGGCTTGATGATAAACTCACGGTGCTCTGTGCTGTAGCGCTTGGCGATCAGCCTGGCAAATTCTATCTCGTTATAATTTTCTTCCTCAAAGCCGATTGTAAATGTCTTGACAGGCGCGCTCAGACATTTACTCATCAGGGCCACCACAAAGCTTGAGTCTATCCCTCCGCTTAAGAAAGCCCCCAAAGGCACATCGCTTATCAGGCGTAACTTCACCGCCTCGGTCAAAAGCTCCTTAAACATCTCTTTACTCTGGGCAAATGAGATCTTTTGCTTTTTGTAGCTAAGCCGCCAGTATCTTCTGGTCTTTATGCCATTTTTATCTAAAGTCAAAATATGGGCGGGAGGAAGTTTGCTGATGCCCTTTATCATCGAGCGCGGGCTGGGGATATATCCGTAGGTGAGGAAATAATTTATGGCATTATAGTCTATCTCTTTGGGAATATTATTTTGCAGAAGGGCCTTTATCTCTGAGGCAAAGATAAAATTATTGCCGTCATAATAATAAGAGACCGGTTTTTTGCCTACCCTATCGCGGGCTAAAAATAATCTTTCTTTCTTTGTATCCCATATGGCAAAGGCGAACATCCCGCGTAATTTCTCAACGCAATCTAAGCCCATTTCCTCGTAAAGGTGGACGATCACCTCGGTATCGCTTCTGGTCTTAAACTTATGGCCCCGGGCAGCGAGCTCTTCTTTCAGCTCTAAGAAATTATAGACCTCGCCGTTATGCACAATCCAGATCAAGCCGTCTTCATTGCTCATCGGCTGATGGCCGGTGGAAAGATCGATTATGCTTAAGCGCCTATGGGCTAAGCCTGCCTGAGCTTTAGTATTGGGCGACTTCTCAAAAGAGGTATAGACCCCTTCATCATCTGGCCCGCGGTAGGAGAGGACATCGGCCATGCGCTTGATATCCTGGGGCTCGATTTTCCTGCCTTTAAAATTGCAACTTCCGGCGATACCACACATCTTTATCTTGCCTATTCTTTATAAAGCTTACCTTGAAAACTCTCTTTTTCGGCTATCTTATCTTCGATTTTTTGCAAGACTATATTTTTTTCCAAAAGCCAAAGCGGGGCGACCAGATATTCCTTAGGACAATCGGCGCTGATCCTCTGGATCACGGTCTGGGGCCAAAGATGTTCTAGAAACTCCGTGGCCAGGTCCACATATTCATTTATGGACATAGGCTTATACTGCTTATCCCAGAATAACTGCTCAAGCTTGGTGCCTTTGATCACATGTAAGGGGTGGATCTTTACGCCGTCTACTTTTAAGTTGGCCAGGGTCCGGGCAGTGCCCATAATCTCATCTTTCGTCTCACCCGGTAAACCTATTATCACATGGGCGCAGACTTTTACCTTGCCCCTATTTTTGACCATCTGGTAAGTCTCTAAAAAGTCTGAGTAAGAGTGCCCACGGTTGATGAGCTGTAATGTCTTATCATGTATGCTCTGCAGGCCTAGTTCCAACCAGACCTCAAAGTCAGAGGCATAACTCTCTATCAGGTCCATGACTTCGTTGTTAACGCAGTCGGGCCGCGTGCCGATAGCGATGCCGGCGATATTGTAGAAGCTCTTTACGATATCATACTTTTCCTTCAATTCATTCACCGGGGCATAGGTATTGGTATAGCTCTGAAAATAGACGATGAATTTCTCGGCCTTAAACTTATTTAAGCCCGCCTCTATCCCCTTCTTGATCTGATGACGTATGGTCTGCTCGGGCATGCGCACGTTAAAGCTAAATCCCTTGTTATCGCAGAAGATGCAACCGTCTTTGCTCTTGGTGCCGTCTCTGTTGGGACAGGAAAACCCCGCGTCGACGCTCACCTTATGTACCCGGCAGCCAAAACGTTCTTTTAGATAATCGGAAAATTTATAATATGGCTTATGTATATTTTCCATTCTCACTCCTTCTTCGTACATGGACCATCAGGACCATCAGTGCCGCCGGAGTTACTCCGGAGATACGATTGGCCTGGCCTAATGTAAGGGGCCTGCTTTTGTTTAGCTTTTCCCTGATCTCACGGGAAAGAGCGGTGATCTTCGAGTAATCTAATTCTTGAGGTATCTTTATTTTCTCCAAATGCTTAAAATTGCGCACCTCGGTAAGCTGCCTTTTAATAAAACCGGAATATTTTGTCTCGGTCTCTATACCCTCAAGCACGCTTTGCGAATAATCAAAAGGCAGGTGTTCTTTTATATCTTGGATCTTTACCTGCGGGCGCTTGAGCAATTGGAAAAACGAGATATTCTTATGCCCGGGGACAGTTCTCTGATTGGCGTGAGAACCGGTCTTGACTTTAAGGTGGTGGTCTTTTAAGTACTGGATGCCTTCCTGGATCTGGGCCTGTTTCTTTTGGGCCCTCTGGAAATCCTTCTTGCTCACCAGGCCAAATTCAAAGCCGAATTTGCGCAAGCGCGCGTCGGCATTGTCTTCGCGGATCAAAAGGCGGTATTCCACGCGCGAGGTAAACATACGGTATGGTTCGGGAGTACCTTTAGTCACCAAATCGTCTATAAGCACTCCTATATAACTTGTGGAACGGTCAAGCTCAAAAGGCTCTTTGCCTCTAATGCGCAGCCCGGCGTTTATAGCTGCGATCAATCCTTGGGCAGCGGCCTCTTCATAACCGGTGGTCCCGTTTATTTGTCCGGCAAGATATAAGTTCTTTATCCTTTTTGTCTCTAAGCTGGGGTAAAGTTCTCTGGAGTCCACTACATCGTGCTCTATGCCGTAGCCATAGCGGTTAATCTTGGCCTTCTCTAAACCGGGCACCGAATGTATAAATTCATCCTGCACATCTTCGGGCAGGCTGGTGGAGAGCCCATTGGGATAATATTCATCGCCTCTTGAGCCTTCTGGCTCTAAGAAGATCTGATGCCGCGAGTGGTGCGGGAATTTTACTACCTTATCTTCAAAAGAGGGGCAATAGCGCACCCCCGTACCTATGATTTTGCCGCTAAATAAGGGTGATTTATCTAAGTTTTTGCGGATGATCTCGTGGGTCTTCTCATCTGTATAGGTAATATAACAAGGGACTTGTTTTAACTTCAGCTTTTTGGTAGAAAAAGAAAACGCGCGTGGCGGCGAATCCCCTTCCTGGGGTTGCATTTTTTCAAAGTCCAGACTCCTACCTTCAAGTCTGGCACAGGTACCGGTCTTAAAACGCAACATATTAAATCCAAGTTCATGAAATTCGCGGGCTAAGCTTTCGCTGGTATCCCTCTCCTCTATTCTTCCTCCGGGAAGACTGCGCATCCCGAAATGAATCAGCCCGTTTAGAAAAGTACCCGGGGTAACTATCACTGTCTGCGAGCAGACCTCTTTATTATCCGATGTCTTGACCCCGAAAATCCTTCCGTCTTTTATTAAGAACCCCGCCACTTCGGCTTCCATGACCTTCAGTTTTTTTTGGGCGCTTATCGCTTTTTGCATATACGAGGCGTATTTTTTACGGTCAACCTGCGCCCGCGAGGACCAGACCGCAGCCCCTTTTGAGGCATTGAGCGTCCTGAATTGTATGGCTGAGGCATCAGTAGCACGGGCCATCTCACCGCCCAAGGCGTCTATCTCTTTTACAAGCTGGCCTTTTCCTATTCCGCCCACAGCCGGGTTGCAAGACATGATGCCTATCGCATTCTTGTGCAAGGTAATCAAAAGGGTAAGGGCGCCCATGCGCGCGCTGGCTAAGGCGGCTTCGCAGCCGGCATGTCCCGCCCCTACAACTATCACATCGTATTTTTTCATCATCGGCTTAGAAAACAATGGACGGCCAAACGATTGAGAGCCGTCCGCTTTTTTATTTACACTCCATTTTACTCTATTACTAAGACTTCTTGACTTACGCCATCACTTAAGATTACTCTGTTCTCTTCGATGCGTTCCACCTTCATACCGCCGATCTCGTCCCCGGCATGCACTACCTCGCCGTTTATCAAGGCATAAGGAGATTCCTCGTCCCAGATAACTCCGGAAAGGTTAAGCTGGACCCTGGCCTCGGCCTCTTCACTGGGCCAGACAAAAGGATTCCTGCCCCATTCTTTATAAGCCGTTCTTTTTTTATCCTCTAAGTTCGGTAATTCCACAGTTTTATTTGCTAAAGGAGCAAGGGCGTTTGAAGAAGACTGTCCTTTTTTTGTGCCTTTGGGCAGCCAGATCACCAGCGCCACTACCACAAGAACGGCAAGAATCGCGATCCCTTGAATCTTCTTCATCTTATTCCGGCTCCATATATAGTTTGACCGTCATATCCACGTCTAACTTAGCCAAGGCGCCTTTAGGCCGCACAGAGAACGCCGCTACTTCCCCCACAGTGAGCGGAAATTCCTCTATATAAACGAGAAATTGCCCCAGGCCCCTGTAGTCACATTCGAGCTTAAGTTCGATGGGTAAGACACTAAAATTTCCTTCTTCATAACTCTGTTCATCAGCGGGCGTGATCGAAATGAATTTAAGGCCTAATTGCCCGCCATAGGCAGTGATATCATCGATAGCCAAAGAAACGTCTTTTTGCTTCATCAAATCTTTAGCCAAATCTATCTTTTTTAAAGAATCAATGGCTTTGCGCTGAGAGATAAGCTGGCCGTCTAAGCTGTTTAAGTAATTTTTTGTCCGGCTCAACCTTAAAGCCAAAGGACGATGGGCGATGAGCAGGACCAAGATGACCACGAATATAGCCAAGCCATAAATAATAAACTGCATCTGGCGCTTATCCAGGCTATTTTTTAATTTGTTTATACTCTCTTTTATATCGCTCATTTTTATTTTAAACTCAGTTTAAGTTCAAATTGATATAACCCTTGCGCGGTGGCGTTTTTTGTAGTAACTAATTTCACTTCTTCAAAGATGCCTTTTTCCAAAGTCTTCATGCACTCGGTAAGCAGTTTTTCTTCTGATGTCTTAGAGGGTTTTATCTCGCCGGCAAGCTGAACGCTATTTTGGGCGGCCTTCATCTTAGTCAGGCGTATCTGCTCAGGCACACAATTGCCGATTTCCTTTAGGACATCGCTCCAATAGATACGCTTATTTAAGGCATCGACCAAAAATGCCTGCTTGTTTACCTGCCCTATCCTGGGCTTTAACGCGCCTAACTCCAGCTCGGCCGCGGCCAGGCGCTTAAGATCCGTACCCAGCTTGATCCTCATGCCCACATAGCTTAAAATCAATATCACAAAGACCGCAGCCATCAGGGCTTTGATAGAGGAGCGCTCGATCAATATTTTGGTCTCTTCTTTGATCTCTACCGGCAAGAGGTTTATTGAGTCTTTTGCGCTCTGGGCCACACCGATGGCCTGGGCAAACCTATGTGCCTGGGTAGCGTTATTTTCCAAAAGATAAGGGGCTAGGCTTGAGACATCTATAAAAGGGTTGCCCAATTCAACGGGAATGCCTAAGTTTTCATTAAGCTGTTTGGCCAGGCCTTTTAAATCACTGCCGCCCCCCAAAAGGATCAACCTCTCTACCTTGATGCCTTGTTCGCTCTCTCTATAGAAGTCAAAAGACCTCTCTATCTCCTCAATAAGTTTTTCCACATTCGGGCGCAAAAGCGACAAAAGCTGCATGCTGGTCAACTTACCTTCAAGCACTTGCGAAGTCGCGCTCTCGGGTATGCCGTATTTTCTTTTGATCTTTTCCGCCTGGGCAAAGTTCAACTGGATCTTGCCCAACTCCGAAGCCAACACTTGGGTCATCGCTTTTGTAAATTCTCTGGCGGCCACCGGTAATTTGCGGCTAAAAGCGGCTTTCCCCTTCTGAAAGATAAAAAGTTCGCTTAGGCTATGTCCGATATCTAAAATCGCGGTGGTCTTCTGTCCTTCTGAGCCCAGCCCGGCGATGACATCATCAAGGACGAAACCGGCCTGGGTAAAAAGATGCGGTTTCAGACCCAATTGGCCAAGCAGGCTGATATAATTGTTTATAGTCGCCTGCGGAGAGCAGGCTACTAAGATCTTCAGTTTTTTTGCTCCCGATTCGCTGACTTCCTCGAGGACCTTAAAGTCCAATACGGATTCGTCAACGGGAAATGAGATAAAATCCTTCATCTCCCATTTAAGGGCGGGGATTATCTCCGCTTTGGGCATATAAGGAATGGTGATCACCCTGGTGCAGCTTTGCGCACAGTTGACCACCACATTGATATCACTCTCCTGGGCATTGATAGATTTGAACAGTTCTTTCAAGGCCTCCAATTGCGCCACAGGAGTATCTTTTTCTAAATTTATCTCTTTTAAGACCAGCTGAGACAGCTGTAATTTGCCTTCGGCGTGCACAAATTTGGCCAGCTTGATAGCGGCCGTGCCTATATCCAGGCCGATAACACTTTTCTTTCTTGTAAAGAATTTCGGTTTGACCATTATATATCTCTTTTTTAGATTACCAAAAAGTGACGAATTTCCCCAGGCCCAAGCTCACCCCCGGAGCTGAGCCGGTATCATAAGCCTCAAGCTCATTTACTTCCGGCCGGTTCCCGTTGACATTAAGTTTAAGATAACGCGCTGTTACCGAATCGAAGCTGACCGCGCCGCCGGGACTCTCCACAGGGTTACTTACCGGCTGATAAGCGACATTATCTGTAGAATATTGTATCTGATATGAAGCGATCTGGTTGCCGTCAAATACTATCTTATCAAAATCGATCTGGCTGGCAAAATCGTGTTTGAGCCAGGAGCCGTTGCTTATGTTAGATTTCCATTTAGTATTACTGAGCCCATCGTTTGATTTATTGGCGGTATTTCCTCCTTGCGCCGAAGACGCGGAAGCCACGGCAGTCAAAGAAAGGTTGGGCCCATCTCCCCCAGCCGATACCTGTATATTTCGCTGCACGGCTTTTCTTTTGGCTATAGGATCATTATCATCGGGGATATAGCCTTCCGATTCGATTGTATATGTGCCGTCACCGTTATCGACAGTGGTGACGGTATACGTCCCTTCATAAGGGCCCTCTCCAAAAGGCTCATCTTCCTCGCCCCAGCCCACCGGCTCTTGGCCAATGGTCAGGGCCCATCTTGCTTTGGCTATCCCTGCCTCGGCTATATAAAAGGCCTGCATGTTGCGCAACCCCGCAGCGGAAGACCTTATTTCATAATGGACCATGGTCACAAAGGCCAGGACAACTACTGTCAGGCTGATCAAGGTTATAAAGACAAAAATAAGCGCTGCTCCTGTTCTTTCTTTCGCGACTCCTGCATTCATCATCATTGATTCCTGGCATATACGCTGGAGCTTAAAGTAAAGCTTTCCTCGGCCTTATTCATATCAAGAGAAATCGTAATCACCCGGATAGAGTCGCGCTTAGACTGTGAAGCGACATCCGCAGGCAAACTCATTAGGTCGTTATCCACATCGCGATAGGCAAGCGCAAAATCTTCCACATCAGATGCCAATGTCGTCTGGGTTGCCCCTTCTGTCCTGATCAGCTTGTTTGAGTTGATTCCAAAAGCCACTGTCTCATCGCTGCCGTTGTCATCTAAGTCGGCCGTAAATGTTATTGCGTCTTCGTCGGCATCGGTAATACTGCTGGCCTGGCCCAGCTCACGCACCATCCGCTCCATGGCCAGAGAACTCTCTGATCTGATCTGACTGCGGTCTCTACTAGTGCCCCATACTCTTAAGCCCACGACAAAAACCCAGAGGGCCGAGACCACCAGCACGGAAAAAAGGGCCATTACTATTATTAATTCTATTAAAGTAAAACTTTTTTTACTCAATTTTTAGAGATATATGTCGCCAAGGCAACAGATATTTCATCAGATTTATATGTCCAATACGTCTTCACGATTACTTTTTTAAGGTCTATCTGGGGCTCGCTAACGATGACCTCTCTCTGAAAACCGGGGAATCCGACTATATCCGCTTTAGCCTCATCGACGACTTCCGTATCAAAATCCAGGTTTTTAAACTCTTCCATCCTCTGCTGGGCCAAGTTCATGGCCACAGTCGTGCTCTCGGCATCATAACTGCTCACCAAGCCTGTGCTGAAAAGCCCTACCACAAAGACGACCCCCAGCACCATGATGATCAGGGTAATCAGGATTTCCAGCAATGTAAAAGCACGCCTCGTGATTCGTGATTCGCAGTTCGATATATTTATCACTTGCGTAAGCTCTTTATTAGGTTGGTTCATAAGCATTCGCCCTCGAGCTCTATATAGAGGGACAGTTCTCCGATTGGCGCAAGAACCGGTCTTGATTTTTAGAAGCCGCCGGTGCCGCTGGTGCCGTTGGAGATATAAATATCATCATCGGGAGTGCCTTGAATAGCTCCTGTCCCGTTTACTCCCGTAATATCCGCCGCGCCGTCAGGGCCTACAGAAAAGATGACGTAGTAATCTGAATTGGTGCCGGCATCAGTGGCATATCTATATTGCACACCGGCGTCAAAGGGGTCATTGAGTATCTGGCCGATGATCTGCGGCGAAGCACCGGTAATGGCCGATTGCCAGCTGGTATTCACCGCCGCGCCCTGGCTGGGATATTGCCTGCTATTATGTATATAATATGACTCTACCGCTGCCGCCAGGCCACGCAACTCTCCCGCCGCCTTGGCTATATTACCTTCCTCCTGCATGCCCCTGAAGCGAGGCAGGGCAATACCGATTAAAATAGCAATCACGGTTATTACTATTAAAAGCTCGATGATAGTAAAACCTCTTTTCATTGCTCCCCCTTGTGTTTTTATTCCCTTTTTATATATTTTACAATCTTCAAAGAAGTTAGGCAACTTATATTTATAAGTCCACTTATTATTCGTTTTATCGTCTAAGCAGCTTTATCATGTCAAACATAGGCAGAAGCATAGAGGCCATAATAAAGGCTACTATCGCGCCCATGATGACCAAAAATACGGGCTCCAGGACAGTGGTGATCTTCTTTATGCTATAGTTTATGGCCCGGTCATAAAAATCACTGATCTTGTTCAACATCCCCTCTAGGTTTCCCGATTCCTCCCCCACAGAAATCATCTGTACTGTGTCTGGGGGAAATTCCGCGCTTACTTTGAGAGATTCAGAAAGCTTCTCCCCTTTTTCCGCAGCCATGCGCATTTGATAGATGACTTGGCCTAAGACTTCATTATCCACCACATCGCGGACTATATCTAAGGATTGCAAAATAGGCACACCGCTAGCAATTAAGGTAGAGAGCGTGCGCGCGAAGCGGGAAATGCAAGTTTTGCGTACCAGGGGCCCGATGACCGGAAGTTTTAGAGACAATCTGTCTATTTTTATCCTGCCGGCGGTGGTCTTTATATAAGCCTTAAAACCCACTCCTATTAAGCCGATGGCCAAAATCATAAGGTACCAAAACTGTTTAATGAAATTACCCAGGTGATAAAGTAAAATAGTGGCCGCCGGCATTGCTATCCCGGCGCGCTGGAATATTTCCACAAATTTGGGGATGACAAAGGTCACTATAAAGACAATCACTAAAGTGGCCGCGACAATCAAAATCGCGGGATAAAAAAGGGCCGCCCTTATCTTTTGCCTTAAGTCTTCCTGGGCCTCGGCGAATTCAGCATAGCGGTTGAGCACTTGGTCTAAATTGCCGCTGGCTTCACCGGCGGCGACCATACTTATGAAAAGCCGGGAGAAAACCCCTGGATACTGGGCAAAGCTTTGGGAAAGACTCAATCCCCCTTCAACGCTGCGGGCGACATTATCTATGATTTCTTTGAGTTTTCTGTTTTCGACCTGTTTCTTTAGCGTATCTAAACTGGACATTATGCTAAGACCTGAGTTGAGCATATTGGCCAGCTGAAGGTCAAACATCACTATCTCCTCGGTGCTGATCCTACGCAAGCCTTTACTGAGCTTCTCCAGGCTCACCCCCATTAAGGCCTCAGCAATATCGATAGGGGCATAGCCCATGCGCTTGAGCTTTTCAGCGACTTCGTCCTTGCTGGCTGCTTCGATAACGCCCTTGACCAGCTTGCCGCTGTTATCCCTAGCCTTGTAATTGTAATTTGGCAACTTTAGGCCTCCTCAGTAACGCGCATGACTTCTTCCTGAGTAGTTATGCCCTGCTTGACCTTCTCATCGCCGTCCTGGCGCAGTGTGTGCATTCCCGCTTTTATCGCGGCCTTACGGATATCGTCGGTCGAAGTCTTGGAGTTAGTCAGTTTTCTTATCTCTTCGCCAGCCAGCATCAATTCAAAAATCCCTTTGCGCCCCTTATAGCCGGTATTGACACAGGAATCGCAGCCTTTTCCTTTACAATCTTTGCAAAGCATGCGTACCAGCCTCTGAGCCAATACACCGATCACCGATGAGGCTATCAAAAACGGCTCCACCCCCATATCTATAAGCCTGGTAATCGCTGTCGGCGCGTCATTAGTATGCAAGGTGGAAAATACCAGGTGTCCCGTAAGCGCTGCCTGGACCGCGATCTCTGCGGTCTCTATGTCACGGATCTCCCCTACCATGATGACGTCCGGATCCTGCCTTAAAATAGAACGCAGGCCCGTTGAGAATTCCAAACCCACCTTGTGATTGACCTGCATCTGGCGCACTCCGGGCAGATGATATTCAATCGGGTCCTCAATAGTGACGATATTCTTTTCTTCTGAATTGATTATATTTAAAGAGGCATAGAGAGTGGTCGTCTTGCCCGAACCGGTAGGGCCGGTGACCAAGATTATCCCGTGCGGCCGCTTAATCAACTCTTCATATTTTTTTAATGTATCGGGCAAAAACCCCAGCTGCTCCAGCTTTAAAATAATACTGCTTCTATCCAAAAGGCGCAGGACCACATTCTCGCCATAAATGGTGGGCACGCAGGAAACGCGGATATCTATCTGCCGGCCTTCCATTTTGATCTGGAAACGGCCGTCTTGCGGTACCCTGTGCTCGGCGATATCCATATCGGAAAGTATCTTGATGCGCGAGACGATCGCCGATTGTAAAAACTTGGGCGGAGAAATACGCTCGTGCAATACTCCATCTATCCTATAGCGGGTGCGTAAGGTCTCTTCTTCCGGTTCGATATGGATGTCACTGGCTCCCTGGCGCACAGCCTCGATGATCATCAAGTTGACCATCTTGATGACCGGAGGCTCTTCTACTATCCCCTGGAGCTTTTTCAAATCCTTTTCCTGGCCCGGCTTGATCTTCAATGCCTCGACCTCTAAGCTACTGATTACTTCTTCCATAGTGCCACGGGCCCGGTAATGTTCCTCCAAGGCCTTTTTGACTTCCGTTTCTGTAGCTATAGCCGGGTCGATCTCCATGCCAGTCTTAAGCCTCAATTCATCCAGGGCAAAGACATTCATAGGATCGGCCATGGCCACAGTCAGGCTCTTGCCGATTTTTAATACGGGGATAAGTATGTATTTTCTGGCCAAATCTTCGGGAACTAATTCGATTATCTTAGGGTCGATCAGGTAATTCTTAAGTTCGACATGCGGTATATTCAACTGTTGGCTTAAAAATACGGCTAAGTCCGTCTCGCTGATCACGCCTTTGGATACCAACACCTGGCGCAAGGGCTTGGCATTGGCCTTGGCTTCGATCTCGGCCTGTTTAAGCTGCTCGGCATTGATAATGCCCTTTTCCAGAAGGCTCTGGCCCAGGGACTTCTTATCTTTCTTGGCCATCTAGCATTACTCCTTGATGAGTCTTTTTATTTTATCCAGCAGTTCCTGTGGCTCAAAAGGCTTGGCCACATAATCATCCGCCTTGACATACTGGCACATCTCCTCGATACGCTTTTTCCAGTCTTCCTTGGCGGTGAAAATGATCACGGGGATAGAGGCTGTCTCTTCGGTATGCTTGATCTCATAGCAGATATCATATCCGTTATTATCAGGCAACATAATATCCAATATTATCAGGTCTGGCTTTTTTTCCATGATCACTGCTTGGGCGTTTGCGCCGGTATCCAACTGCATCACTTCATAACCGTTAAACTCGAGGCGCTCTTTCAGCAATTCGAATAAATATAACTCATCATCGATAATCAATATTTTTTTGCCTGACATATTATTCCCGCTCCTTTAGAAGTTTTTCTATTTTTCCCAAAAGCTCATCGGGTTTGAAGGGCTTAGTGATATATGCATCGGCACCGACCTCCTGGCCCAATTTTACATCTTCTTCTTGGGCCCGTGCCGAGAATAGTATTATGGGCACATCGATATAGTTGGTATCCCTTTTTAACAGGCCACAGACCTTGTATCCATCCATCTGCGGCAACATCAAATCCAAGATGATCAAATCCGGTTTTTCTTTATGCGCGATATCAAGGGCCATCTTGCCATCGAAAGCGGTAATCACCTCATAGCCATTGGCCTTCAGCCTTGACTCTACCAGCTTTACAATATGGGGTTCATCATCGACAACCAGTATTTTCTTGGGCATAATAACACCTTTTTCTAAATATATATTTTGATCGCATCCAGCAGCTTCTGAGGCTCAAAAGGCTTAAAGAGATAATCAGTCACCCCTAAGTCTTTGGCCGCTAGAATAGGATCGGTCTGGTCTTCGCAGGTAAGCATGATCACCGGAGTAAATCTTGTCTCTGGCTTAGAGCGTATCCTGCGCAAGGCCTCCAGACCATCCACGCCCGGCATGTGCACATCGAGCAGGATCAGATCAGGCCGCTCGGCTAAGGCCTTGACTACCGCCTCTTCTCCGTTTGTGGCTGTAGCCACCTCATAATAGTTGGCCTCTAACCGTGATTTTACTACTTTTATGATATTCGGCTCGTCGTCGACGACTAATATCTTCTTGGCCATTTACGCTTTCCCTATGTACTTCTCGATCTTCTCTAAAAGTTCCTCGGCCTTAAAAGGTTTGACCATGTAGTCATTTATCCCTTCAACAGCGAATAGGTCCTGCATCGCCCCCTGGCCGGTGAGTACGATTACCGGTATCTCTCGTGAGGCCTTTCTTAGCCTGCGCACAAACGTATAGCCATCCATGGCAGGCATAAGTATATCCAGGATTATCAGGTCCGGATTTTCCTGCTCTACCCTTTCTAAGCCTTCTTTGCCGTTTGAGGCGGCGACTACTTCATAACCGTTGGCCTGCAGGCGGGACTTTAAGAGTTGGACAATGTGCGGTTCATCGTCGATCACTAAGATTTTTTTAGCCATTTATTCTTTCCTTAAATTTTTTTCGATCTTTTTTAGCAACTCGTCCGCATTGAATGGTTTTACGACGTAATCGGTTATCCCTTCTATAGCAAATAGATCTTTCATGCCTGATTTAGCTGTAAGCACGATGATGGGGATATCCCCATCAGCCTTCTTTAGCCTCTTCACAAACGTATAGCCATCCATCTGCGGCATCAGGATGTCCAGGACAATCAGATCTGGATTTTCTTTTTGAAATCTCTCCAGGCCCTCTTCTCCGTTTGTAGCCGAAACCACCTCATAGCCGTTAGCTTGCAGGCGCGAGATAAGCACCTTTATTATATCAGGCTCATCGTCAATTACCAGGATTTTACTCATTTTTTCCTCTTTTCGTTTAGCTTTTGGGTAAGGTAAAAATAAACTTTGTCCCCTGATCCAATTTGCTTTCCGCCCGGATCTTGCCTTTATGCAACTGGACAATCCCTTTGGCGATGGAAAGTCCAAGGCCCGTACCTTTCTCGCCCGGGCCAGCCATGCGGCCGAATTGCTCAAATTTATCGAAAAGTTTGGGCAGATCCTCCGGTGCGATACCAGGCCCTGTGTCGGCTACGGAGCATTCTACTGTCTCCCCCTCATCGCGCACAGCAATCTCTACATGGCCTTTTTGGGTAAATTTCAAGGCATTGTTGAGTAGATTGGCAAAGACCTGAGTAATCTTATCTTTATCGGCTGAGATCTCTATTTTTTCAGCCGGCAGATTTGTCTTTATCTCTAAACTTTTCTTTTGGGCAAGAGGGCCAAAGGTAGAGCCGACCGATCTGGCCAAGGCCACGATGTCAAGGGGTGCCTTTTTGATCTCAACCTTTCCTGCTTCTATCTTAGATATATCCAGAAGATTGTCAATTATTCTTTTTAAGCGGTCGATATCCTCCAGGCACATAGTCAAAAATTCCTGTTGTTCTTTAGTGGTGCCCCCCAGAATACCGTCTAAGACCTGAGACACTGTCTCTCTTATCGTAGTCAGGGGAGTGCGCAATTCATGGGATACCGTGGAAATAAAATCGCTTTTTATCTGGTTGAGCTTCATAAGCTGCTTGTTGGCTACCTGTAACTTCTCGGCGTAAGCCCGGGTCTGCGCTTCCAGGCGTTCTCTTTCTTTTTTATTCCCGTAATTTTCGACAGTTCTCTTCAGCGCCAGGGACAGGCTGCCCTTGGGCACATCGTCTTTGACCACATAATCGTAGGCCCCTATTTTCATCACCTCAGCGGCTATCTTTTCATCACCCTCTCCGGTAGCCATAATCACCGGTATATCCACATTATTTTCTTTGAGTTTTTTCACCATCTCCAATCCGGTCATGCCCGGCATCTTATAATCCACGACAATCAGGTCAAACGTATCGGCGCTTATCTTATCTAATCCCTCAGCCCCTGAGCGGCAGACGGTGACTTCGATATCGAAATCCTCATTGCCAAGCAAGGCTTCTCTCTCTATCTCCCGGTCTATGGGGCTGTCATCCACTAAGCATACTTTTAGTTTTTTCTTTGACATCTAAACACTCTCGGCACTCTTTTTTTGTTTTTGCTTTTTTAAAATAGTAAAATAGAACGTACTGCCTTTACCAACTTCTGATTCAACCCATATCCTCCCGCCGTGTTGCTCGACGATCTTTTTGCATATAGTCAGGCCCGCTCCCGTACCTTTATCTTCATCGGTATCCAAACGTTGAAATAGGCCAAATACCGTATCCAGGTGCTCTTTTGGTATGCCCTGTCCATTGTCCCTTACGTAAAGGCAAAATTCCGCTGGCGAATCCTCTTTGCAGCCTATCTCTATCATGGGCTTTGGCTTATCATTATATTTTATAGCATTAGTGATCAGATTTGTAAATAGCTGAGATATCCTTACTTTTTCAAATTTAATCGTGGGTAACTTTTGGGCTTTTAGCTCGGTATTGCTTTCTTTGAGACGTACGGTAAGGTCTTCTCTTATCTCATCGATAAGTCTGTTTAAATCTATTTCCTCCAGAGACGCCCTGCGCCGGGCGATCCTGGATAGCTCCAGGAGGTCTTTGATTAAGGTCTGCATCTTTTGCACCGACCTTTGAATGACGTCTAAATAATGCTTGCCCTGCTCATCCAGTTTATCTTTATATTTATCGTGCAAAAATTGGCTGAAGGAGGCTATCCCACGCAGCGGTTCCTTTAGGTCGTGCGAGACTACATAGGTAAAATCGTCCAGCTCCTTGTTCGACCGCTCCACCTCTATTATTTTCTCTTGCAGCTTGTCTTTGGCCTGCTTTAAGTCCCGGCTGGTGGCATTTAAGTCTTCGACCATCAAAAGCATGGCCTTGTCGCTTTTCTGCAGTTTCTCCACCTGCTCTTGTAATTGTTTTCCCGTCTTGGAAAGTTCCTCGAGTAGTCTTTTATATTCGCGTACATCCCTGGCCGCCAAAATAGCGCTGGTGGTCTTGCCCTCCTGGTCCTTAAAGGGCACGCCGTTAAAGCTTACCGGAATAGAACGTCCCTGCTTGTCCTTTAGCTCAATCTCTAAGTTAGATACACCCTGGCCCTGGAGTATTATCTTTTTGATGATCGCCAGGTCTTTCTCTCCGGCCATAAAGAAATCACTTATCGGCCTTTTTATTATCTCGCTTCTGTCATATTCTAAAAGTCTGGCGGTAGCGTTGTTCACGGTCTTGATCCTGGCGTTTTTATCGATGACCAAAAGCGCATCATTCATATTTTCGATGATATTGTCCACATAGTCTTTAGAAAATGTGGTCTCGCGAAGATTTGCGCTCATCTGCCGGAATGCATTGGCCAGCTGGCCTATCTCGTTCTTGGTCTCTAAGGCCCTGATATCGCCCATCTGCACATCCAACCGCCCCCGGGCCACACTATCCATCTTATCCGCTAATTGAGTGAATGTATCGGTCATTTTGGAAGCGAAAATATAAGCAACGCTTGAACCCAAAACTATTGCCAATACGCAGACAAAGACTATCTGGTTTCTGATATTGTTTACGCCTTTAAAAAACTCATCCAAATAAGCCACGGCAGCGATCATCCAATCCCAGGGCTGAAAATAAGTATAGGCTAATATTTTTAGCCTGGGGCTTGAGCTCCCGCGCCCTTGGTAAAGGTAAGATATGATCCTGCTCTCACCCGGATCCAAGCTAGACGCACTCTCCACGATCTCGCTGATGAAAAGTTTTCCTTGGACATCTTTATCCAAAAGCGCATCCTGACCATCACGGGTGCGGTTTTCGGACAATATATAGCGGCCCCTTTTTTCGCCCTGGGCGCCGATGAGGCAAAGGTATCCACTCTGTCCTATTTTTTGCCTGGCCATCAAATCTTTGAGTTGCTCTTTTTTTATTTCCTCAAAGTCGGCTGCTAAGAGGTCCTGGGGATAAAAGGCCACGGCTACAATCCATTCTTTCTGCGGGATGTGCATTATAGCGACTACCTTTTGGTTTTCCTTATCTTCTATGCTATCCCGCCAATTATATGCGCTATGGCCGATCTCGCCTTCCTTTAGAGACTTTCCTATCACGATAACGTCACGAAATACAAATTTACCGTCCTGATTTTCCGCATACCAGATATTTTCCCCATCCCGGACGCGGTTCTTGGAAAGTATATAATTACCTTCATAATCGAGGATGTAAATATAACCGTTTTGACCCACTACCGTGGAGGCTAAAAGGTCGATCAGCTGCGTGTCCATCTGCCTGCTGGACATCTGGTTTATCATATTATCGAATTGGGATTCCAGCTCGCTGCCCGCCAGCTCCACCTCTTTGTCGTTTACTCCACCGGTCACTCTTTCTCTCATCTTGACAATGCGCATCACCCGGTCGTATTCGGATAACGCCTTGTCAACGGCTTCTGTATTTATGCCCAATTTTTTGGCTCTCTCAAGGACCCCGGAGACCTCCGCCATAGCTAAGTCAAACTCCTTGACATAGGCGCTAAACTCGTCCATAGCAAAGCTAAAAAGGAGCATGTTCTTTTCGTATCTTCTGGCCCGCAAAAGCGGCTCTTTGAGCGTATCCGCGTCGACCTGGGCGCCGATATTTTTGCTGATCAGCTCTTGGACTCCTTTAGCCTGGGAAGTGGCAATATCCTTTGTCTTATCCAAAGCGGCGTCTTTGTTTCCCTCGACCAGATCATAATATGCCCGGGTAGTGATAAACCAGTCCAGGCATTGGGCCTTCAGCGATTCTTTGATATTTTTAAGTATGGCCTCTTTGGCGCTATTGTAGCTTAGTATACCCAGCCCAATAACCGGGATGGTGACCAAAATAACGCATATAGCCATCAGCTGGCTCTTAATGCTTATATCGCCTGTTTTCATTTTAACTCTATCCTGCTTTTTAGGGCGGCTATTCGGTCTTGCAGCTCTTTCATCCTGAACTCTCTATTTATCGTCGCCTCACGGAACCTCTCCAGCTCATCCAGCTTTTCTTTAAGTTCGCGGGTGCGTTCTTCTACTTTTTTCTCCAACTCCTGGTTTAGTTTTCTGATAGTGTCCTGGGCCCTTCTGCTTTCGGTATTGTCAATCATGGAAAATATCAATCCCTGCTCCAAGTTATCTTTATTAATCGCCCTTAATATCACCAGCGTGGGCACGCGGTGGCCATCCATGTGTACGTAATCGTATTCATAACTGACACGGTCGAGCCTTACTATATTTTGATAGATGAGTTCCTGATTGACTCGCCGATACTCCTCTTCGCTTGGGTAGATAAAAGCCAGGGAAGGTTCGCTCATCCACCTCTCTACCGGCCAACCTAAGATATCCTCGGCGGCCTTGCTTATCCAGATGACTTTATCATTTTTGACGAAAAAAATGGCAGCCGGTGAATCTCCTAATATCGCCGACAAAAGCTTGCGCGAGCTATCCATCTTCTCCATTTTTTCGATTGTCTGGCGGTATTGCGAATCCGCGGTATTGAGCATAAACAAAAGCGCTATCGTGGCCAATCCTATACCTACCAACTGAATAAATACTTCTACCCAGCTAAGTGAACCGGCAGGCATCTTGAAAAGCAGGTGTGGTATATCGAATAACTTGGCCAGTAGCGCCAAAAGTATCAATAGGGCAAACATCACCCCAGCGATCAGCTGTGGACGAAAACCACCATTATTCTCCATGGGCCCTATTCCCCTAATAACTGTTTTATCTTACCAAAAAGCTCCTCTGGCTCAAAAGGTTTAGCTATATAGGCATCCGCACCAACCTCATCTCCCAGCTTTCTGTCTTCTTCCTGGGCCTTGGCCGAGAAAAGTATGATCGGAATATCTTTGTATCTTGAGTCTTTTTTAAGCAAAGCGCAGACTTTATACCCGTCCATTTTAGGAAGCATCAGATCCAATATTATCAAGTCGGGATTTTCATTCCGCGCTTTATCTAATGCGGCCTGGCCGTCATTGGCAGAAATGACTTCATAGCCTGCCGCTTCGAACCTCATCGTCATCATCTCTACCAGCTGAGCCTCATCGTCAACAAGTAAGATCTTTTTGCTCATCTGCTCCTCTCATTTCAGTTTATCCATTATTTCGCTGATATTCTTCACTTCATCCGGATAAGTCAGGTAATCGAAATGTAACTCCACTTTTTTGGCCAATCTCTGTAACGCAAGATAGTCATCTAAGTTCTGTTTTAATCTTGCTCCTACCCTAAAGACGTTCTCTCTGTCGCACTCGGTTAATACGACAACGACCCCGCCAAAGACCTTTAGGGCCATATCTCCTTCGCGGCGTAAAGTGCTCTTTAATACCTCTTCCATTATGGTCAACAGGGACTCGATTTCCGCGTCGGAAAAGTTCTTCTTTAGTTTCTCTAGATTGCCTATAGCCACTGTTATCAAAGAAAGTTTTGTATCTTTTTCCTGGGCCTCCTGGACCACATTATTGATGTATTCCTCAAAAAACCTCATGGTAGTATATTTAGGCAAGGTAAAGATAAATTTCGTGCCTCTTTCAAACTTATCATGCCTTCTGGCATAGGGACTTTCGGCCCAGATGTCCCCGCCGTGCATATGCACGATCTCCCGGGCGATGGAAAGCCCCAGGCCCGTGCCCTTCTCGCCTCCTCCGGCAACCCGGCCGAACTGCGAGAATTTATCAAACAATTTAGGCAGGTCTTCTTCAGCAACCCCTACTCCCGTATCCGCCACCGAACATTCAATATCGTCCTTTTTCTCGTTCAAGCTGACTTTGATATAACCGCTTTCAGTAAATTTAATCGCGTTATAGATCAAGTTGGTAAATATCTGGGTCACTCTATCCGAATCAGCGTATATATCGATCCTTTTTTGCGGTAGGACTACCTTAAGCTGCAGACCCCTTTCTTCGACTTTTGGCTGCAAGGTAGTAACGACCTGTTGCACGATGCTCTTGATATTGACCAGTTCTCTTTTAAGCGTGATCTTTCCCGATTCGATCTTTGATATATCAAGCAGGTTATTGATTATCCTGGCCAATCTATCGATGTTGTTCCTGGCGGTATTGAGGATCTTGCCCTGTTTTTCGTTTATCTCACCCGGTATCTCGTCCAATATAAGACTAATACCCTCTTTAGTGATTGAAAGGGGTGTACGCAACTCATGCGACACCGTGGAAATGAACTCAGATTTCAAGCGGTCCAGTTCCTGTAACCTCTTATTGTTCTGCTCCAATTCTTTATAGAGTAGTTTAATGGCTTGGTTGGTCTTATTCAGACCCCAGGTCTGTATCTCTAGGTCATCCTTTATCTTTCTTAAAATCTCTTCCGCTTTTTTGCGCTCGGTAATATCTACATTCACCTCAGCCACCAGCCATCTGCCGTTTTCGTCCTGGAAAGGCGTAGTGGTGACCTGTATGGGCCTGTTTCCTTCTTTAGGCATAGTCTCTTCTGTGACTACGGTCTTTTTTGTCTTCAAGGCCTGGGGGATACCACAGTTAGGACACATCGTATCCCGGTCGGCGAAGTATTGATAACATTTCTTTCCTTTAGGGTCTCCGTATAACTTCTGCCATGCCGGGTCGACATATACAATATTAAAATCTGAATCGATAATATCGATGTTTGTCTTGGTGGCGCCCAGGATATACTCGATCTGCTGCTTCAATCTTAAGAGTTCTTCCTGAGTCTCTTTTCTGCCCGTAATGTCCTCGACGATCATCAAGACCTTTTTTTCTCCGGCCTCTTTTAAAGGTACGCCGATAAAATTCCTCACCGTGGTCTTGTTACTGAAATAAGGGGTATATGTGATATTATCCATCTGGAAGTCTCTGCCTTCCAATGCCGCCTTTATCTTTTGGGAAAGGCCGATCGTTTTATAAGTAGGCAGGGTAAAGACATTGAGCGACTTGAACTTCTTATATGTATCGCCGGATATTTGTATCATTGCCGGATTTACGTAATCGATAGTTCCCCTGCTATTCACCACATAAATGCCAAACGGCGCTTTTTCAATAATACTGCGGGTCGTCTTGTAGGCCTGGGCGATGTCTCTCTCCGCCCTCTTAGGCCTTTCTAATAATAAACGGATGGTTTTTGCACTGGGGCCACCGACCAACTCGACACCTTGCGGCTTCTCTCTCAGCAGCCTCTGATAATTTTGATGATTACCGCTGAGATCTACTATCTCGTTTAGGCCTTTCAATCTGATAAATTTTTTCCAGTCTTTGGCCGTCGGTATGCCTAACCTCCTGGCCAATTTTATGCCCGGCGCTTTAGGGTTTTTATCCACAATCCCTATTATATTTACGGGCGGAGAATCCTTGTTTACCATCTCCAGAAGTGCGCTTGCACATTCTCCCGCGCCAACTATAAGTATATTTGTCTTTTTTTTAGCTGCCATTTCTTATGCCTATAAGTTTTAGAGGAGTTTTTTGGCTGCTTCCAAAAGCGGAGTATGGTCGCTGGTCTTGACGCAATAATCGTCAGCGCCGGCCTTTCTGGCCTCTACCGCGTCTATGGCATCGACGTTACCGGTCATGATGATTATTTTAGGCTTATCCGGCCCCGAGGCCTCTCTGATCCTGCGGCAGGCCTCAAAACCGCTTATACCCGGAAGCAGAGTATCCAAAACGATTATATCCGGTTTTTCGCAAGCCGCTTTTTCCACACCCAGCTCACCGGTCTCAGCTATAATTATGTCCTCAAAACCGGCTTTAGCCAAAAAGCGTTTCATAATCTTTCTGTCCTGTTCATTATCATCGATAATCAAAAGTTTTTTGCCCATATCTCACTCCTTGGGGATATCCGGATTCGGTAATTTATTAATCATATTCCAATAAAAATTAAATCCTTCCACAACTTTTACAAAGTCGTCGTAATTAAGCGGCTTGGGGATAAAGCTGGCCGCTCCGTCTCTATAACTTCTGGCGATATCCTCTTGGTCTCTGGAGGAAGTAAGCATGACTATAGGGATATAGTTGTAGCGGATATCTTTTTTTAAGGCCTCTAATACCTGGAAGCCGTCCATCTTTGGCAGATTGATATCTAAAAGGATCAGATCGGGGCGAGGAAATTTCTCCTTGTCCTGGTATTTACCCTCGTGACGGATAAAATCCAACGCCTCTTCTCCGTCATTGACCACATATATATTATTTTTAATCTTCACCTTGGAAAAAGCTCTTAAGGTTATTTTTATATCTGTCTCATTATCTTCGACCAAAAGGATGTCTAAAGGTTTGCTATTTTTTTCCTCTTGGCTGAAATGCTCCTCCATAGATCTCTCCTCTTCTTTAGGACCTTTCGTGTTGTAACTACAACTTACCTGTGTAGGGAGGCGGGCCACTTTCACCGTTCTGTCTATTAAGCTTATCTTTCGGCTGTTTTTGATCGATGAGGCCGTCCCGGATAAGGACCTCCCCTGGCTTCTTCTTTTTTCTTATGTCTTTGGGTATGCGTATTTGAAAAGCGGCGCCCTTGCCTATTTCAGATTCGACCCAAATCTCTCCTTTATGGTCGTCCACTACCCTCTTTACTATGCTTAAGCCCGCGCCTGTGCCTTCGTATTCCATATTTGTATGTAAGCGTTTAAAAATCCCGAATATCTGATTGTGGTATTTAGGGTCGATACCAATGCCGTTGTCTTTCACGTAAAATCTATGAAACCTCCCTTCATCTATATATCCTATCTCCACTCTGGGGGCTTCCTTGTTGTTCTTGGAAGAGAACTTTATGGCATTGTTAATCAGATTTAAGATCAACTCGCTCATCTTGATCCGGTCGCAGATGATATCGGGCATATCTTGCTGGATACGCATGTCGACCTTTTTCTCTTTAATATCGAATTCGATACGTTTAATCACGGTATCTATCAGATCATTCAGATTAACGGTCTCGAAAGGATTCTTGATCCTGGAGATCCGGGAAAGCTTAAGCAGATCTTCGATGAGGTTGCTCATCCGGTTTGCCCCCTGGCGGATCTCCTTAAGATAGTCACGGCCTTCCTCGTCAAGCTTCTCTTTATAGTCCTCCTCTAAAAATCCGGTAAAAGAAGCAATCGCCCTTAATGGTGCGCGTAAGTCGTGGCTGGCGGTATAGACAAAACTATCAAGCTCTTTATTCGCCTTCTCCAGCAGCTTCTTTTGCTCCTCTATCTGGGCCTTTTGTCTTTCTACATTAGCCTTGGCCTCTACCAGGCTATCGGTCATCTTATTAAAAGACTGGGCCAGTTCTCCGATTTCGTCTTTGGCGCCGATTTTGGCCCGGGCCGAAAGGTCCCCTGAGGCTATGGTGACAGATGTATTAGTCAATTCTTTTATCGGACTGGAAACCGAACGGGCAATGACAACAGCCATAACTACCACCACAACAGCCAGTAAAAGGCTGATGATGCCTAAGGTATTTCTTAAGCGCCTGGCCGAAGCGAATATCTCACTGGTATCAATCTTTACGATTATGCCCCAGCGGAAAGAAGACAAATATCTGCGTACATTCAACACCTTCTGGCCACGATAATCGACAAAGGCACCCAAGCCCTCTTGCCCCTTTAAGGCCTGTTCTATCTGTTGGCCCTGGGCAGAGTCACCCTTGATCTCTCTGGCAAATGCCGCATCGGGGTCAAAACGCAAAGGAGTGATAAAGACTATGCGCTGGGCCGTTTTTGCCACTATCGCCGTCTCGCCGGTCTGTCCCAAACCCGTATAATCGCTGACGAGCTCAGAAACACCTTTATTGCTCATCTGTCCGATGATTACACCTACAAGCCCAGCCCCTTTAAAGACAGGTGAGGCGATAAATACGGCCGCAGTCTTGCTCTTTGGGTCATATTCAAAATCGGATATCTCAGTAGTCAAAGAATCTTTTGCTTTAATAAAGGCCTTGGCCAGCTCTGTGGGTTCATACAACGCCATCTCATATAGTGATTTTTTTTCCGGTTTTTTTTGGGCGGCAAAGAGGATATCGCCGTTAGGGCGGATAAGGAAAAGGTCGTCGTAGCCGAATAAATTCTGATAGTATTCCAAAAATGGTCTGTATTTCTGCTCCACCGCCATAAATGCTGCGATATTTTCACCATTTTCGGCAAAGGCGAGGTCCAATTTTTCGAAGGCTTCGATAATGTCTGAGGTATGGGAAAGAGTGGTGATGTCGTTTTCTTTGTCGCGCAGGAATACCTTTACCAGATTGGCTTTGTTGTCGGCAACGGCCAGCAGGCTATTGGCCACTTCTTCCTCTAATACCTCGCGGGAGCTATTATAACTGACATATGTGGCAATAGCCAATGGCACAAGAGCAATAAATAAAAACCAGAGAATAAATTTGGGGGTAATACGTAGGTTTTTTAAAAATTGCGATTCAAACATATAGATAACTTTGGTTATAATGGTTTATAAAATAGATCAATCTTGGCGATATTTATCGATCAACCTTAAGGCGCTGGTAAGGTTTTCGACCTCCTTCTGTAAGGAGCTTGTCTTTACGATAAAACCGGAAGCGCCCAAGGCCCTGGCCTCTTTGAACCTCTGTTCGTCAGAAAAAGCGGTGATCATAAAGACCGGCAAAAGCTTATCCTTTTTCCTTATCCTCTTTAATACCTCCAACCCGCTGATGCCAGGCATCATTATATCCAGAAGCACCGCGTCCGGCTTCTCCTCTTCTATCTTGCGTAATGCCTCTTTTCCGTTAGTGGCGGTAATTACCCGATAGTCATTGGACTCCAGCCTCATTGTCACGGTGCTTAAGAAATCAGGCTCATCGTCAACTAGAAGTATCTTTTTGCCCACCGACTATTCTCCGTATAACTCAAGTAAAAACGCGCAAAAATAAATTACATATATAGAGTTATTATAATATGTTAGGATAGATAAATCAACTTAAAATAAAGGACGGCTAAGCGTTAATCCCCTACAATCTTTACTAAGACCCTTTTCCTGCGCCGGCCGTCAAATTCTCCGTAAAAAATCTGCTCCCAAGGCCCAAAATCAAGGTCGCCCTTGCTGACTGCAACTACGACTTCCCGGCCCATTATAGTCCTTTTCAGATGGGCATCTGCGTTGTCCTCACCCGTTAAATTGTGATTATATCGGCTAGTGGGCTCATGCGGCGCAAACCCTTCCAGCCATTCCTCAAAATCCTTATGCAGACCCGGCTCATCATCATTGATAAACACGCTAGCGGTAATATGCATGGCATTTACCAGACAAAGGCCCTCTTTTATCCCGCTTTTCTTCAGACAACGCTCGACTTGGGGGGTGATATTGACGAGCTCTCTTCTTTTTTTGGTATTAAACCAAAGATGTTCGGTATAAGATTTCACTTTTACACCTCCGAATTTTGTGTACTATTATATCATAGGGCCTCGCAAGATAGCTATTAATATAACTTGGGCTTGACCTCTTTAGGCACTAGAGACTATAATATGGAAGCTATGAAGAAATCCGTAATCGCCCGCTTAATACATAAAAAAACCGCCCGGGCCCTGCGCGACTATAGCATGATAGTAAACCGTGACAGAGTGCTGGTTGCCATTTCCGGACAGGACAGTCTGGCCCTCCTGCAGGTGCTGCAGGAAAAGGCTAATTTTCTGCCTATCAAGTATAAATTAATCGCGGCCCATGTCAATTTAAACCCAGTTAGAAATAGTATTTCTAACTGGGCAAACCACCTAAACGCAAAGGTCATAGAAAGACAGCTGAAGAAAAAAGGCATAGAATATCATATGCTTGAGGTAGATCTGGATAAAGGCAAGAAAGAGAGGAAGACCAGCGAATGCTTCTGGTGTTCCTGGAAAAGAAGAGAGGCCCTTTTTAAGCTGGCCGATGCCTTAAAATGCAAAAAGATAGCCCTGGCCCATCATCTAGATGATATAGTGGAGACATATCTCCTGAACATCTTTTTTCAGGGAGAACTAAGCACTATGCCTCCGAAATTAAGGATGTTCGATGGACGCTTCCATATCATCAGGCCTTTTGCCTATTTGGAAAAAAAGGTTATCAGCGAATACGCCAAGATAAGAAACATACCCCAAATGCCCTATCAATGTCCCTTTGGCCAAACTAGCAATAGGACGGCCATGCGTAAGATTATCGGCTCATTGCAAAAGAAGAGACCCAAAGTAAAAGAGAACATCTTCAAAAGCATGAGCAATATCAACAGGCTCTATCTTCCCAAGAAAGATAATTAGGAATACTTCTTTCTATCGTATAAGAAACCTGTTTTCCGCTTTTTTGGCTTTGAAAAACTGGAGAGTGAACTTTTTGGCCAGTTTGTGGTCAAACTTACGGCAGGAAAAAATATTTATATAGGCCCGGCCCCAGAGGTCTGAAAAATGGCCGGTTATAGAACTGGTCTCTATCAACTGCACAAGGGAAAAACCTTTAGTAAAAGCCGCGTTCTCGCCAAAATACGGCAGTAGCGTCTTGCCATATTTCTCCATATTGATCAACTTACAAAGTCTATCCACGTACTCTTGCAGTTTCTTGCGCGAAGTAAGCACCCCTTTGTCGCACCCATCAAGGTCCAAAATCAACTCATAACCATAAATCTTTTTCTTCATTTTATGATACTCCTTTTAAACAATCGGGGAGCTTTACGCTGGCTGGCTTTATGCAGACATCCCCAACTCTTTTAAACGGTACATTATCATAATAAATCTTTTTATTGATTGTTTCTGGCAGGAGAGAGAATAACGGGCTACTCCGGAATTTGACCTTAGAATGCGTTCCGGTTAATCGGGCATGATTTCTGACGCTGGAGTACTTCTTGTTCATTCCCACCCCCTCCATAATACTTTTTCGAGTTCCTATTTAGAAATTCAACTTCTCGATTATATATTAAGACAAATTTTACGATTACGCAAGAAATTTTTTAAGATTTTTTTTGAAGTTCGGGTTTTTAAGCTACCCTGTTGAGCAGCCGGCCAATGTCTTCGATCTCCACCTCGACCTTATCCCCTTTTTTCATGCTGCCCACTCCGGGAGGCGTACCAGTGGAGATTATATCTCCGGGAAACAAAGTCATTATCCGCGAAATAAAAGAGACTAGATACCCGGGTGAGAAGATAAAATTTTTGGTGGAAGAGTCTTGTTTTAGCCTGCCGTTCAAATATAACCTGACCTGTTTATCTGTAGGATCAAAGTGCGTCTCTATCCAGGGGCCAAGCGGGGCAAAGCTGTCAAATGATTTCGCCCTTGTCCATTGGACGTCTTTTTTTTGCAAGTCGCGCGCAGTCACATCATTAAGACAAGTATAGCCGAAAATATGCCCTGCGGCTTTTCCCTTAGAGACATCTTTTGTTTTTCTTCCGATCACTATGGCCAGCTCCGCTTCGTAATCAAGCCTCTTTACGCCTTTGGGATAAATAATATTATCACCGGGGCCGATGGCAGCTGTATTGGGTTTAAGAAATATCAGAGGCTCGCTGGGCACCTTCATCCCCAGTTCGCGGGCATGGTCGGTGTAATTAAGTCCTACAAGTATCACCTTGGAAGGGGCTGCTGGAGCCAAAAATAAAACCTTATCTCGCGATATTTTTTGAGAGGACAATTCAATTTTATTAAAAGGGGCTTTCTTAAGCAATATAACGGTATCGCCCTCTACCTTCGCCCAACGTATCTGGTCTTTAACAAAAACACGTGCGATCTTCATTTCTGCAGTCCGAAAAATTCCATGCTACTGTTATTGCATACTTGCGCAATTTGGTCCTCAGAAATTTTTTTTATTTCCGCCACTGCTTTTAGCGTTCTAAAGACATCTTTGGGCCGGGAAAAGTATTCGCCTTCTGCGGGTTTATACCTGACAGGGGAATCCGTCTCTAAAAAGATTTTCTCTAGCGGCGCTCTGGCGATTGCGCTTTTGTGCTCCGGACTATATTCAGCCGCTGGCGTGGCTGAAATACAATAACCCCTCTCAAGCAATTCCTCCAATACATCCTGCGGTCCGCTGTACCAGTGAAATTCGGCTTCTTTTATATCGTATCGGCTGAGCATCTCCAAACAGGCCCGCCATGCTCCGCGGCTGTGTACGACTACTGGCTTATCGTAGCGCTTGGCCATATCAAGCTGCTTTTCAAAAACAAGGTTTTGCAGCTGGCGCCCGGGTCCTTCTTTACGCGCCGGCTTATACCAGTAGTCCAACCCTATTTCCCCTAAGGCAACGATATCTTTGATATTTTCCTCTATAAAACTAAGGGCGTCTTCCGGGTCGCAGCCTTCAACGTAACCGGGATGAACGCCCATAGCAGGATATATCGGCAAGATATCTTTATATCTGGGGCAAATATCGAGGAGCTCTCGATTTGATTGGGGCCCCTGGCCTACAGCTATTACAGCTTCTACCCCCGCCTCTCTTGCCTCTTCTAAAGCCTTTTTTAAATCATCTATCTCTTCCAAATGCGCGTGGGTGTCTATTAACTTAGGCATCATCTAATACAGGGCCATTATCTTTGAAGTCATGATACTTAACATCACTACGGCGATTATTACTTTGGCTATGATAGAACCTACTCTGCCCAGGATGCCTCCGGCTCCGGACTTAAGCGATTTTACCAGATCGCGCTGGACAACAAGCTCCACCAAAAAAGCGCCCAAAAAGATCCCTAAAAAAGTACCTAAAATAAGGCCCACGCCCAAAAGACCGGCGCCAAAAAGCGCCCCTAATATCCCGCCTATGATAGCCCCGGCCACGGCGCGATTGGAAGCACCGAACTTTTTCGCCCCGATGATGATAAAGACATATTCCATAAGCTCGCCGAAAAGATAAAGGACGAAAAGGATGATCAGCGTTTTTATACCCAGCACCTGGAACTCCGTCATGATCGCATACAGCACAGAACCTATCAGCATGATTAACGTGCCGAAAGTAGTAAAGAAAATAGCGGCGAAGCCTATAAGGCTGAATATGATCAGTATAGAGAGGGCTAATATTTCCATTTAAACCTCACCTTAAATATACTCTTTATGCCTTAACTGCAATAAGAGTTCTTCTTTTTTATCGGAATTGTCCAAAGCCGATTGCGGGGATATTTTTTTCTGCTCCACAAGCTCAAGCAGGCACTGGTTAAAGGTCTTCATCCCGTAAATCTCACCGGTAGCGATATATTTAGGCAACTCCCACAATTTATTTTCCCTGATCAATCTTGATACTGTGGGGCTTAAGGTCATCACCTCATAGGCCGGAGCCAGCCCTTCGGTATCAATACGGGGAATAAGCCGCAAAGAGACTACGCCTTTAAGCAAATTGGACAATTGATTGAATAAAAAATGGTGCTGCTCGGGCGGGAAGAAGTTCACGATCCTCTCCACGGTAGAGGCGGCATCGACGGTATGCACGGTAGAAAGTACCAACACTCCTGTTTCCGCGGCCGTAAGCGCTGCGTGGCAGGTATGCTCGTCCCTGATATTGCCGATGAAGATGACATCGGGAGAGTGGATAGTAAATTGCTTGAGCGCATCGGCATAGGAGAAGACATCCTTGCCTATGTCTCTTTGGTTTATTATCGATTTTTTATCTGTAAAGGTAAACTCGATCGGCTCCTCTACAGCCAAGATGTGTCTTCTAAAATTCTGATTTATGTGTTCGATCATCGCGGCAATGGTGGTAGACTTGCCGCTGCCGGTGATCCCGGTAAGCAAGACCAAGCCGCGCCTTTCGTTGCAGAATTTTTTTAACACCTTACCCGGGAGATTGAGATCCTCGAATGTGCCGATATTCAAATTGATCTTCCTGATGACCATGGCCAGGGTACTGCGCTGATAAAAGATGCCTACGCGGAACCTCCAGCTACCCTCATAGGTGGTGGCGAATTCATAGCTCTTATTTTGCTGCAGCTGCTCTTTCCCCGCCTTTCCGATCATCTCAAAGACGATCTTCTCCACATCATCATTATCAAAGAGATGGTCTTTGAGCGTGACCACTTCGGTGTACACCCTTCCTTTTAGATAGCTTCCCACGCTGATAAATAAGTCGGAGACTTCCCTTTCGATCATTATAGAGAGGATCTCATTAAAGTTCATCTTCTTCCCCTTTTTTGAGGCTTCTGGCTTTATTTAAAGGTATTACCAGGTTTATTATACCTGAATTTTTGCCATGATTCAAATAGCAATTTATTAATAAGGCAGCAATACAAACCAAAACGGCAAGCCGGGAAATTTGGGGCGCATAATCGAGTTTATCTTATCCTCGTCTATGCCTTCAGGAAACTGATAGGGTAAAGCAAAAGCCAGTTCAAATCTCTTTTCATTGAGTACATGCAGCTCTACTGCCGGGTCGTGATAGCGAAACTGAAGCTCCTCAGACTCTGGCTTTAAAAATATAAAACCTTTTTGCATATCCTCTACGTATTGCCTGATGATTTGCTTAATAAAGTCCTCCTTGGTGCGCTTGCTGATAAGGTAACGTCCTCCTCCCGGTCCGGATAAAGCTATCTTTTCTTTACGCAGGCTCTCTTGCGCCTGTTGGTTGTCCAGCTCCAAATTGGTCACAAAGGGAATGATGGTGCCAAACCCGGCGGCCTTTAAGGTATTGTAATATATAAGCCAGATGCCTTGAGGATCGACCTTCTGCTCGCCTTGGTAGTCATGCGGGCTAAAGACATCGCTGCCCGGGGAATCAAGGACCGCGAATCCACCTTTGTTCAGGCGCTTCCTGACGAATTGATAGAACTCCCGGCTATATAATTTGGCCATATCATAATCATAAGGGTCGGGAAAGTCGATAAATATGGCATCGAACTTCTCTTGAGAGTCTTTGATATAATGGTATCCGTCGGCTATATTGACCTCTACCTTCGGGTCTTCCAGAGAACCGCGGTTTAAATAGCTCAATACAGGGTGACTCTTGGCCAATTGTATCATCCGCTCATCGATCTCCACCTGGACTATCTTTTGCACCTGGGGATATTTCAAAAGCTCCCTGTTAAGCAACCCATCGCCAGCACCTAAAACCAATATCTTTTTAGGCACAGCCCCGTTCAATATGATCGGCAGATGTGCGAAATATTCATGATAGACCTCTTCCTCATCTGTAGAAAACTGAAAGTCGCCGTTTAAAAACAAGTAATAATCGCGGGGATATTGCGGGTCTTTTATATATTTTGTGCTGTAGGAATCGACCAGGATACGGGTAAAAGGGTCCTTATCCAGTTTATAGCGCACGATGTCTATCTTTTGATAGGGAGAGCTGTATCTTTCAACCTGGGAGAGACCCCGGCATGGCCGAAAGAGGGCGGAAAAGTCTTGGAACGATTCATAATAGTAATAATATTTCTGCAAAAAATATTGCTGGATGCCGTTTATATTGAAAAAGGCTACGACGATGAGCACCGACAATGAAAATCCCACGCCTGCCTTTACGGGGAATCCGGCACTTTTTTTGAGGAAACTAAAAAGAATGAACAAGGCCACTGCCAGATTCAAAAAAGCGACCACAAGACCGACGCTGATTACCTCGAAGTTCGGCAATAATAGCAAGGGAAAACTAAAGGCCCCGGCAAGCGAACCAAAATAATCCATCGCCAAGACCCTGTTAGTGACTTTCTTCTCTTTGCAGAGCTCATTGGCGATAGCGATAAGCAAAGGCAGTTCCAGGCCTGTTAAAAAACCTACCCCTACGACAACTAGAAATGACAAGGTAAAGAACGTACCCACTCCCAGAAGCAGTTTATCTTCCAAAAACATATATCCATATATCATATGGGCGTAATGGACTATGGCTACCGCCAGACCACCGGCAAGGCTGAGAAGGATCTCCACAAAAAATAATGAGCGCCATCTCTCTTTTTTGCCAAAAAGCCTCTGGCAAAGGAGCGCACCTATGCCCATTGCCCCTAAATACAGTCCGATAGTCACGCTATAGCGTATGACTGTGTTGATGGACAAAAGAGAAACAGTCTGGGCTATCATCAGCTCATAAAGTATGCTGCAGGCGGCTAAAACAAAGCTGATGATGTAGACTAAAGTCATCGCAGAACCTGTCTTTTTATCCATAATCCTCTAAACACCCCTGGGTATGACTTTCACCCTCGCCTCTTTAGCTCGGAACTTCTTTTTTAAATCGTCTATGGTAATCTGCGCATCCATCTCCCCGCAGGTAAGGATGTCCAGGGCGATATAATCGGCCTCCGGCCAGGTATGGATGGCGAAATGCGACCAGGAGATGACTACGACTCCGGTCACGCCATAGGGCTGGAACTGGTGAAAAAGATATTTTAATATCTTGGTCCCGCTTTTCTTGGCTGCCTGCAAAAAGGGCTCTTCTACATCTTTGACGAATTTGATTTTTTCTTTGTCGCAACCTATAAGTTCTACCAGGTAATGCTTACCGAACTCCTGCTTGAGATTATCCACTATCATCCCCCTATATATCTATTGATACAGAATTCATTGATATGCGCGGCAGATTTTAGACAAAACATTATAATCACAAAAAGGACCGCTTGCGCCGATAAAAAGGCATAATATTGCTTCCTTTTATGCGGCGGAACCATTCCTCTCTGTGTAAATAAACAAAGTCCGGCCAGGGAGTTTAGGCTGGCCACAAAAAAGGCACTGGCCACAAGGCCCAGCCGGGGATAAAAGATAAAGGCGAAAAAGACAGAGCCCAAGAGCGCACCGACATAGTCCACAGCCAATATAGGGTTCTCCGAAGGCCCTTTCTCCCTATTGCTTATCTCCATCAAAAGCGGAAGCTCAAAGCCGGTAAACACCCCCACAAGGATGATAAGCGCATGCGCCGATAATGAAAATGCCAACCTGCTTGGGGCTACTAGATTCAAGGAATGTAAAATGACGACCGAAAATCCACCGATGAGCGTCAAGAGTATCTCTACCTTAAGCAGGACTAAAACGGGGTTTTTGACGGTCTTGCCCTCAGCCAGCAAAGCGCCAAAACCCATAGAGAATAGATATAGCCCGATGGTAATACTATACCTTAATACAGTATTTTCCAGGAAAGCGGATAAAGACTGGGCCAGCAACAGCTCATAAACAATACTGCAGAAGGCCAGGATAAGCTTGATTAAAAGGATAATATTTTTTTGTCTCATGGTCAATAAGCGGGCTTCTTGCGCAAGTACAAGGACCTGCCCAAAAAGTACCCAAGTAAAAGATTACAAATGACTAAAAAGGCTAATATCGCTATAGAAGCACCCAGACTGGGTTCTTTTAAAGAAAAGGCAAAGCGGGTGATCCTGAACCCGATGACAACAGTCAGGATATAAATCCATAGGATCGCCAAAGCATAGTACTTAAGCGGTGTTTTTAACAAGAAGCTTTTAATGCGCGGATAACGCTCAACCGACATATGGAGGGCGGGAATCACCATCAAATAAAAACCGATTAACCCCGACATAAAAAACGGTGACGGTTTGAATATGGCCGGGCCCCAGACATTCGAATCATCGAATACGGTAAATAAATTTCCCGAAAAAGCAGAGGCCAGAAACAGGACGATTCCCATCCAGGGCAACAACCTTATTTTCGGGCTATTGCGGTCAAAAAGGTAGCCCAAAAAGATGCCTAACACAAAAATCGAAAACCAGGGAAAAAATGGCCAGTAGTTCTCGCCCCAAAAATCACCAAAGATAATAGAATATAGATAAAAATGCCTGAATTGAAGGAGCGGAAATATGTTCGAGAAAAACAGAGCCGTCATTCCCAGAATCATCAGCCCTATTTTACTGGATAAAGCGGAAAACCTTTTCACAAAGGGATAAGAGATCACCATGGATAGAGCGACAAACTGCAGCACATCCCAGTCTATGGCATCTTCCAGGCCCCAGGCCAAAGAGTTCATCAAAAATCCCAGCATAGAAAGAATAAAGGCCCTTTTCAGGACCTTGCCCCAGCCTATGTTTTTATTATTGACATAGACAAAAAAGGTCATCGCCGCTAACGTGGCTAACATAAAAGGAAAAAAATGTACGCCTGTGCGGAAGAAGATTTCCAAAAACCGGCGGGCCTGCGCATAACGCAATCCCCCCTGGTCATCGACCACAAACATGCCTACTATCGGCTGGGCGACTATTACCGTGATGATCCCTATTGCCTTTAGCAGGTCTATACTGAGATACCTTTTACGGTTTTCCATAACTGCTGCTCCGCAATCTTTCCTGTTTTAGTCTTGGGCAATTCCTTCAAGAAATATATAGATACAGGCCGGGCATAAGAGCCGACTCTTTTGCAAATCTTCTCATTGATCTCTTTTTCTCTTTGAGCGGTCCTTTTTGCCAGCACACAAAGATAAATCTTATTAAATGAAAAAAGGACTTTTGCCGCCTTTATCCCCTTTAACCTTGCCACCTCTTTCTCGATTATAGCTGGCTCCAAATAACGCCCTTTAATCTTCAGGAGGCTGTCGCTTCTGCCTAATAATTCAAGGTAACCCCTTTTCTCCTTTGCCAAGTCCATAGTGTCAAAAAAGAGATGCCCCTTATCAAAGCGTTTAAGAAAACCTATCTGGTCATTCAAATAACCGGAACAGAAAGAAGGCAGGAGGTTTTTTATCCAAAGTTTGCCTATCCCCTTTTTATCTTTAGCGCTAAGGCGGTATTGCACTCCTAAAAACGGCTTCATGAAATGGATCTGATTGAACTTTTTGTATTTGATAGGCATAGGCAGGCTAGAAAGGATCGCCATCGTCTCGGCAGTGCCGCAGATATTTACGATTTTTGAATCGGCAAAATATCTTTTACACTTTTCCCATTGAGGCTTGCTCATCTTCTCGGACATAAAGATCAGGGTCAGGCCCCTCTCTGTCCTATGTTCGACTTTATCAAGAAACGACGGTATTGCTAAAAGGGCATCCGCTCTTTCGGCCTTAATGATCCTTTTGGCTTCTTTGGCCAGAAAGACGATGTCCTCGCATATCACAGTCTTGTTGGCTAAAAACAAGGAGGCATAGTAAAAGATAAACGTCGGGGCAAAGGCAAAATTCAATGTATTAATCATGGTGGCGTTTCCCCGAAAGCCCAAATACGCCCTCTCGAACAAATAAGTGGAAAGAAACGCCCCTAGGGAACCGCTGGTTATTATTTTTGGTAAAGCGGTGGTGCCGGATGTAAAGACAATAAAGGTGGGCTCGGAGGCATCTAAGGCAACGGTCCGCCAACAGGCAGATTTAGACATGCCTTGTTGAAGACGCCTTTTTTCTATCATTTTCAGCTTGGGCAATTTTTTGCCGAAGGATGAAATATCCTTGTCATAAATCAAAAAGTCAGCTCTTACCTTATCAACATAATAGTCTCTGGCGTCTTTGGGAAATCCCTCGTATAGAAACCCAAAAATGGCCCCAGCTCTCTGCAGGGCCAGGGCCAATAAAAGGCTTAGTTCCTTACTTTCGTTGCTGAGCAGGATCAAGACCTTGGATCTTCTATTGACACCCTCTTTTCTTAAGAAAAAACATAGTTTTTTTACTGTCACAAGCAGACTGCCGTAGGTATAGCTCTTTCTGGTTGCATCGCTTCCGTAAAACACCAAGATCTCTTTGTTTGTCAGCCCCTTGCGGATATTCCTCTCCAGGATATTTTCGCTATAATTGATCTTGCCCTGCAGAAACCATCTGCGCGGACCTTTTTCTATCGGCGAGCATAGCCGCTTAAAAGGCTTATCCCAGATGAAAGACCGGGCAATATCATCCCAGAACCGCTCTGGGTCTTTTTTAAAACCGCGCATGTAAGAATAATAACGGCTTTTGCCCACTTCACCCCCATTTTACTTCAGCCTTTTTTTGATTATAGCATATAGAGAAGCAAAATAACACCCTTTATTGCCTATCTATTCTAAGGTAATTTTGTAAATTTTACAATTGATTATTATGTAGCCAAGTGCTATACTATTATGTAACATGAAAACGATATTGAACCGAACCCTGCTTTCCAGTCAAGATTTTAGACGGCTGAAAGAGTCTTTTTTTTCATCTTCCCCTCATCAGGCAAGCCCATCTCATACAAACATAAAGAAAAAAGTGATAATGACCGCGTCTTTGGCCTTCGTTGTCTTGCTTATCGGTTTCGCATTTTTTTCTAATTTTGACATCGTCATCTTATCTAATCCCAACCATATTTTTGGAAACGACGCGATAGACCTGCTCTCCAAAGAAGAACTTGCCACGGCTTCTATCATAGCCCCGGCGGGAAATTCAAAAATAGCGAAAAAGCTTATACTCGTGGATATCCCTTTTGACCGCAAAGCCGGTTTTAGCCTGAATTTTAAAGACAAAATGGACATGTCCGATTCCAATGTAGCCCTGGTCTTAAAAAACCCCGGACAGGATTTTAATATAGACGTGGTCTTACGCGACAACCGTTTTTTCTCCAATTCGCTTAATCCTATTACGCTTGAGGTGTCGGGGGCAACTGAAACATCGGAATATATCAAAGTCCCCATAAATATCGAACATAGCAATATTTCCAACATCAACCTCTTGGGCATAAGCCAATTACGTTTTGTGTTCTCTCAAAAAAAGGAAGATTCTTTACCTGTTTTTGTAAAAAACGTCTTGTATGAAAAAAGGAGGTAGGGATATGATGAAGGTCATATCTTTAGTAAATCAAAAAGGCGGCTGCGGAAAGACCACGACCGCTGTCAACCTAGCATATGCCTTTGCCAAACGAGGCAATCGCACTTTATTGATCGATCTGGACCCGCAGGCACACGCCACATTCTCATTGGGCATCACCCCCAATTTGACCACTGCCGATCTATTGGAACATGTAATCGAAAACCGTCCTTTTAATCCAAAGGAATTTTTTGTCTGGCGCAAGGACGATCTATCCTTGCTGCCGGCAAGCATAGGCCTAAGCGCATTGGAAAACACTATTAACAGACAAAACAACAAGCTGGAAATATTGACAAAAATGCTGATGAATATAGACGCCCATTTTGATTATTGCATAATCGACTGCCCCCCGAATCTAGGCGCTTTAACACTTAATGCCCTGGTCGCCTCAAGTTATTCGGTGGTTCCTCTGGGCATATGTGAGTTATCTTTAAGAGGCGTGGAAAACTTGAATAGTATCTTGAGCATGCTTTTTGAGCATCGTAAAAAGGCGCCCTATATACTCTACCTCATCACACAGGTGGATAGGCGTTTTAGGTATAGCGAAAATTTCTACAATAAGGTCAAAGAACAATTTAGAGACCAATTGCTCTCTACCGCGATCAGGACCAATATCCACCTGCGCGAGGCGGCTGCCTTTGGCAAAAGTGTGTTTGAATACAGAAGCGACTCCCGCGGAGCACAGGATTACAAACAGCTGGCCCAAGAAATCGAGTCGATAACCCAAAGGCCATCGCTAGTGCAACTATGCTTAAAGGGAATGGGGCATAACGAGGTATATGTGGTAGGAGAATTCAACGAATGGCGCAAGCACAGAAACTTCCAGTTGAAGAAAGTCGATGACGGCACCTGGAGCATCTCCCTGCCGCTTAAGCGAGGGACATACCGCTATAAGTTTATCGTCGATAACGAGTGGATTAACGATCCTTCGAATTCTCTTCAGGAAAATGACGCCTTTGGCGGGAAAAACTCTATACTATTTGTACGCTAGACCCTGCAGCCGCAATTTTTGTTCCGTAAAATCGTAATCTGTTTTCTATAAGAGTCTACAAATCGGGTTTGCTTACTCTGCCCGCGAGCGAGGTTTTCAGCCAGCGGGCTTTTGTGTTTATATCCCCTCTTTTCCATCTCCCGGACCAGCTTTTGGTGCCTTGTATATAAAGCCCGCAACCTGCCTTTCCATCTTAAGGTCTCGGGGTGTCTGGCGTAGCCTTTTTTGTTTTCGGTAAGTATCACCCACAAGGCATGTAATTCCCTGTGTTCGCCAAGCAGATGGTTACGGCATAACTTATCCGGGGCTATATCCCAAATCCTCATCGTACATCCTCTTAATACGGGCAACTTTCTATGCCGTGTTTTTGGTAATAACGCTGATGGTAGTCCTCGGCCTGGTAGAATTCCGAGGCCGGCTGTATTTGTGTCACTATTTTATTTTTATAGCTGCCTGATTGCTGCAGTCTTTCTTTTGAGCTTAAGGCCGCTTGCTCTTGCTCATGGCCATGAAAGAACACCGCCGAGCGATACTGGCTACCTACATCCGGTCCTTGGCGGTTAAGAGTAGTGGGGTCATGAATCTTCCAGAAGACGTCCAAAAGCTCACCGTATGAGATCTGTCGCGGATCAAATTGCAACTCTAGAGCCTCGGCATGACCGGTCTTGCCGGTGCATACATCTTCATACGTAGGATCCTTGAAGTGGCCGCCGGTGTAGCCGACTCTAGTGGAGACGACCCCTTTTAATTTAACAAAGGCCGCTTCCACGCCCCAAAAGCAACCCGCGGCAAAAGTGGCTTTCTGCAATTTTTGCCCAGCTGCGTCAGTAGTATCCATAAGACCCTCCTGCGCCAAAATACAGGTACCAGAAAAAAGTAGTACAACAAAAACAACGACCTGCCAAAAATTCCTATTGAATATTATCATCTAAAAAGAAGGGTTAAAATGAGCTATCGGAAGCGCCCATTTCCACATTTGAATGGTAAAAGACTTTTGCCACTGGGTCTGGCGTGACCTTAATCAATTTTACTTCTTCGCTTAATGCGGGGCCTTGTCCTGGATCGGCATATCCCTCCAGTATCACCACCCCTTTTTCATCATCGAATTTCACCACCAACTGCATGCCGCCTTGAGGGTCTGCTTGGAGAGGGACGAAGGCTACGCCATCAGGCATCAAAGGTTTGTGAATGGCCCGCATCTGCTCTCTCACCATCTCGTCAGCCCAGGCATCTGAAGGCGGCCATTCAGCGGTCCCTATATCCGAAAAGATATAATTGACGAAATCTGAAGGTTTACCATCGGGGTAGGCTACATAAAAGGCCGAACGGGAAAGGTGTCCTGCTTTCATCATCGAACGCATTACCGCAGCGGCCTGCTTTAGCTCTTGGGGAGTCTTTTCACCGCATGAGGTAAATGCAAATACAGGCAATAGGAACAAAATCGCCCAAAGCTTAAAATAAAAATTATTTCTCACCATAGTATTTTTCTATGGCTCTTCTCAATTCGGTGGGGCTGGAAACGAATATCTCAACATTACAGCCAAGGGCCTGTTCTATATCTGAAATCGTCTCGGCATCAGGGATCTCGGCAATCGTTATAGTGATCAGACTGCCCATTTTATCAATAGGCAAAAAGACATGCTTTTGGACAATATCAGCGGGCACAGACTTTATCAATTCCTCGTCTATCCCATAGCTCTCTATAGGTAAAAAGGGGACCGCGTATTGAGTAGTGACTGAGGTTATTATCTCTTCTTCGGTGGCATAGCCGCGTTCTACCAGGATCTCTCCTATCAGCCTCCAGCGCCCCTGTTCTTGTTGTTGCTTTTTCTGCAGCTCTAGCGCCTCGTTCAATTGCTCCTCACTGATGATACCGCGCTCCAATAACAATTTTCCGATGCGCTTATGCAGGACCTTGTCCCTATGCACTGCGGCTTCTCCTTTTTTTGCCCTATTATTGTCTAGACTAGCCTAGATCTAAATTATACACCTTATTTGAACAATTTCGCAACATATTTTATTGGGGCTTGAGAAAATCGGTATATACCCCGTAGACTCCTCTTCTCCTTAACTCCTGGCGTAAAAAATCCTCATTGACCGTATGTACATAGGAAGGTACTCCGATTCTGCGCAATTTCAAAGGCAAGTCGTTAAGCGCGCGATAAACAGGCATAGCGACCGCTAATAAATCTTTTTTTCGAGCAAAACTCAAGACATCCCGGTCAGAATAAAGCGAGCGATATAGAGTCAGGATGATATGTTCGTAGCCCATGCCCTTTGCGAGAGGATATTCCTCGAAAAAATAGATCTGCGCGATAAAGTTGCTTAACAGCTGGGGATATTTTTTTCTGATCAGGCCTAAAGCCCTTATGTTTTCGCTCTTGGCATCAGTTACTATATAGACATCCCGATGATCTACCATCCAGCCTGTCAGCTCCTCTAAAGACAACTGCGTTAATCCTCCTTGCATCTTAAGTCGCATAAAATCTTCGAGCGTATGATCCGCGAAGGATACTCCATAAAGCCTCTGCAGGGTCTCTCCCCAATCGTGTATAAGCACCAGCCGCCCATCGCTTGTCCAGTTAAAGTCCACTTCAATAAATTTAAATCCCTTGTCGTAGTTTGAATCTAAGGCCTGCAGCGAATTCGTGAGCGTAAGGGACTCTATTCCCCCGCCCGCATGGGCGATAAGCTCAGGCAGCTTGGATTGTCCAAATCTGTAATCCTCTTCTTGCCTTAGAAACTTATCTTTGAGCGAGAAAACCAATCCTAAAAAGATAATCAGGATGACCGATACCCATAAAACTGCCTTTTTGACTTTAATCATCTTTCTTTTGCCTTATACCACTGATCTATCTTGCGCAAAGAAAATTGCTTTCCGATCAAAATATCCCTGCTTAAGACCTTGATATGTCCTAACCAGGCAGATACTTTTCTGCATACCCTTGCCTTACTATCGCCTTTACATAAGTTTATGTAGTCATCATCGCCCACTACAAGGCTGACTCCCGCCAATGTCCGTATGTGCAAGTCGCTAACTGGTGCAAACATATCCAATTGGGCAAAACCGGGTGAGCCCAATAAGTTAAAGATGATTCCGGGAATCTCATACATAGCTATAGTCCCCGTACGCACCGGCCCTTTTTTCCCATCGATTATTATAAGCGGGGCACTGGCATATCTTCTATACATCGCCGGCGTAAATTCGTCGCGGCAAGGGATAAAAAGACCGGACTCCACATAAGCCCGGTAATTGGCCCCGAGCATGGGGATATGGTCTCCTAATATTACCAAAAGGGCATCGGGGTCTTCCCTCCTTATCACTTTTATAAACTCCATTATCTCCTGGGTGCTGTATCTAATGGAATTGGCATAGCTCGCTACTTCTTTTACCTGGGAGTCACATTCAATGACAGTGGGCCTGGTTTGCGGATCAAGCAAAAACGGCCAGTGTCCGGTAAGGGTAAGTATATAGAGGAGCTTCGGCCCTGCCTTGTGTCTTTGCCTGGCGATCTGCCAGGATTGACGATAAAGCGACTTATCAGAGAGCGTCCATTCATTGATATCATCAAGCTTAAAGTCATCTATTGAATAATAAAAATCGAACCCCAGCCTGTGATAGGCATTCAGCCTGTTCCAATAAGTGGGGATATAGGGATGCAGGGCGATGCTCTCATATCCGCATTCGGATAAAAGCCTGGGCAATGCCGGGATCTTATTTTTCACGCTGGCGTGAAACATTATCCTTCTATCAAAAAGATTGGCCGGCTGTCCGCTTAAGACCTCGAATTCCGTATTAGCCGTATGGCCTCCGTAAACAGGGCTAAGCACCCAAGAGTTGCCGCAGCTATCCCAAAGTGCCCTAAAACCAGGGTCAAAAGGGTCTTGGCTGAAATTGACTCTTTCTAAGAGCGTCACATCCCAAAGCCCTTCCATAATTATGATTATTACATCTCTCTTATCAAATTCTGAAGCGCGAGCATAACCTTCGCCTTTTATTCTCAGTCCTGCCAAAGCTGCTTCTACCTCTTTCTGATCGGGCGCCTGCAGGCGCTCCATGGAAAAGCGCGCCCCGTTATAAAGAAGATACACAGCCGCTCCACTTTTCTGATAATTATTGAGCTGACGCCAGAGCTTGAACTTATATCTTGATTCTAAGGCATCCACGATGGGTCGGGGATAAAACACTATAAACGAACTGGCGAGCGCGATTATAATAACCGCCACTAAAGACTCTCTTTTGATCTTGAGATTGATCAGAAAAAGGACTAAGAGCGCGATAAGCGGCAAGACCAGAAAAAACCTCTGCGCTGAGTTAAGGATGTTATATAAAGCCCCGAATGAATAAATATCATCAATGGTGATAGGTGAACCTAAAAGCGATATCTTTATGGCATTGCCTATATAAAATATCCCCATAAAGATAAATTGGGTGAGTAAAAATAAGATGGCCTTTCGTGAAAAAGCAAACAACAGATAACCCAATAGGACTTGTAGCATCCAATCGGGAAAAAGATGCCACCCCAAACATTGCAAGGAATATACCGCCTCCACATATATCTGCAGGAAAAGATAAAATATGGATGCCGATAAAAGCGGAAGGAATATTTTTTTATCTAAGGGTTTATCCATCAAATACTATCCGCCTCATGCTATAGCCAGCGTCTTACCTCTTTTTTATAATCCATATATCGTTGGCCAAAGGTATTTTGCAGTTTCTGTTCTTCGAAAGAAATATAAATACGGTCCAAGGCGGCCAGAAAGAGCGGGCAGATGAACAAAGCGCTTAATGAGCCTAAAAGGCTGGCTACCCCCAGCAACACCAGGACCATCCCCAGATACATCGGATTGCGGCTGATCCGAAAGGGACCTGAAGTCTCCAATTGGATAGGGGTATCATGAGGCTCGATAGGGATATTTTTTTTCTTAAACATGTTATCGGGCCAGATGTTTAATATTATCCCTAAGGATATTAACAAGATCCCCAAATAATTATACGGGGGATAGATTATTTTTTTTATCGGTAAAACAAAATGGGATGTGATACATAAGATCAAAAAGACAAACAAAACCGCAGGTGGCATGACCTTAAATCTCACCTTATCTCAATCATCCTTTCATCTATTCAGCCGAAACAATAAAAGCATTAATCCTAAGGCCAATGCCGATTGGATAAAGACCGCTATCCAATAGGCAACGGGCTGGCTGCTTCTTCTATATATAATACCCTCTTTTACTTCGGCCTTTTTCGTTTTAAGGGCCGAACATACGACTTTTAAAAGATAGGCGCAGGATACGAGGATTAATACATTGACGGCTATTTTATGCATTATGCGATTAAAAATAACAGGCGCTATTCTGGAAGGCCAGGTCTATGCGCAAGGTCTTGTACAACATAAACAGCAGCAATAGCACGTATGAGACCCTAAGCGCATTGCGCGGGAAAATTTTTGAGATGGCTTTGGTCTTTTCCCAGATATAAAATTGAGTTTTGGCTGAAAGCAGGATAAGAAAGATAGCTACAGGCAATATATACCGGCACTGGTAATTCTTCCACCAGATAAAGAAAATAAGAATAATAAATGAAGACAGGCAGAGAAAAAAGTATGACTGAAAATGTTCCCTGTCCAGGGCTAAAAGGACTAACCCTAAGAAAGAAAAAAGGTAAAAAGGAGAAAGCTCGATCAGTCTCCCCGGATAGAAATATTGCGGTGCCTTGGCAAACATCCCTAACGACCAACCGGTGCTGGGGATATAATTTAGGCTGAAGCTATTTACGATAAATCTGGTCAAGACGACCAAAAAGGCCAAGGTCGAAACGCTGGCGATGCTAATCCTTAGTCTTTTATTTTTCGAGAAGACCGAAACAGCTATCAAGAAGGCCAAAATGACAAAAGAAGCAACTATGCGCTTTTGGTTACGCCATTGCAGGCGTTGAAAGACACCGTGGGTCATAGATATATCTTGTATGAAGCTCACCCCATATACTTTGTAGTTCCAGCAAAGCCACGGCAGAAGCATCAAAAAAGGTATAAAAAGGCTGAAGATAAAGACCTTGTTTTTGAAAAATTCGCGCTTAAAGCACAACGCATAAATGATGATAATAAACAAAGAAAGCAGGCCTGGGTATTTTGTAAGTCCGGCTAATCCGACACAGATCCCGCTTGAGATTAAAAAATATGGGTTATATTTTTTTGTAGCCCGTATGAACAGGTAGACCGATAGGGCGATAAAAAATGCCAAAGTGGTCTCCATCCATACCCTCTGCGAACAGACCCAGCCAATAGGTTCAATTGACATAAGCAATGCCGCATAAACGCCGATCTTGTTATTAAATAATAGAGAACCCAAAAAATAGGCAAGCGCAACCAGAAGTACACCAAAAAACAAAGAAACAGCAAAAGCGGCATATATCGACCTACCGAACATCTGATAACTTAGGGAAATGAGTATCGTATATAGGGGAGGGTGTTTAAATAACGGCTTCTTCAAGTAATCGGGAAGCTGGCGGCCTCTTTTTGTGTCTTGGGCATAGATGCGTATAGAATTATAGCTTTCCAGACCCTGTTCACCGATCTGGTAAGCCAGCGTAGCATAGACACTTTCGTCATAGGTACGGTTTGACTTGGCATCAAAGGTGTTATACCTTAAGAAAAAGGTGAAAAGGACAAGGATTATTAGGATTACGCTTATGTCTTTTTTCATTCTCCGCTATAATATCACCCTATATATAACTTGGTCAAGGACAATATGTTCTAAGCCGGTAAAAATCATTTCCGGGCAAAAACAAATATGGAAACACCGAACACGCGGGGCATCAAACGGTGTTTTTCCAACAAAGCCAATAGGCTTCTTAAAATATCTCTTAAGGGATCTATCCTTATCTTATCCAAAGGAGGCATCATGTATTCAGAATTATAGACTTTAAATCCATGATTTTGGACTAGACCTAAAATCATTCTTTTTGTATATATCCTTGCATAAGCGTATTTATCATGTACCTTTTTAGGCAACCAGGAGAAAAATGGGACTCTGTTCCAGGGCAACAGGGGAAGTTTTGCGCCATGGGTCTCAAAAAACCACCATTTATTAGGCACCGAAAGCACAAGCATCCCTCCCTTTTTTAAAACCCTATACATCTCATCTAAGGCCTTTTCCTGAGGGGCTATATGCTCTAAGGTCTCGATGCAGGTCACCACATCAAAGGCTTCATCGGCAAGGTCCAAAGAGGTCAGATCCATCTGTTTTATTTCACAATTGTCTATTCCCCGGGCCTGGACCTGGCCCCTAAACTCTTCCAGCCTCTGCCCTTCTATGTCTACGGCGGTACATTTTTTTACATGCTTGAGATATTCTAATGTCTGTGCACCGTTACCGCATCCGGCATCAAGCAAATTGGCGTTTTTTAAATCGGTATTTCGCAGAATGATCTCCATTCTCTTTTGAATGCCAAAGTAGCCGTATTCTATCGGGGCGCCCAATGCAATATTTTTTACCTCTGATCGGCGCATAAAAAGCCTCTATCCCCTTATACCCTGTAAAAGTCCCTTTATGTAGGCCTTAAAGATCCCTGGCTTGCCGCGAAGCCGCTCATAAATAGAGCGCACTGTTATATAACAAAGAACACAAATAGGTATTGTGGTATAGTACCATATCTTTAAGGAATATCTTCTAAAAAACCTTACTCCGCTCTTAGCCTTAAGGTAGGCCTTATCGGGGCTTAAGCCCCCGCCTATACTCTTTGATATCTTATGCCATATTTTCGCACCCCGCACGCAGACAACTCTATAGCCCTGAGCTCTCGCGCGCAGACAAAGATCGGCATCCTCAAAATAGGCAAAATAGGCTGGGTCAAACATACCGATCTTTTCTATTACTTCCCTCTTTATCATTAAGGCGCACCCCGTCTGATAGTCCTCATCGACAATCCCCTCATATCGGCCTAAGTCTTTTTTTCTGTTGCCGATGTGCCAGCTGTTGCCCAACAAAGATAGAATCCTTCCACCGGCAAACCAAATTTTATCCTTTTGATGATAATAAAGGATCTTCGGGCCAATAATACCAATTTCTGTGTCTTTAGTCGCTACATCCAACAAGTCCTTGAGAAGAGCCGGAGATACAACAGTGTCATTATTCAAAATCAATATGTAGTTGGCCTGCCTTTCTAAAGCATATTTAATTCCTATATTATTTCCCTTGGCAAAACCAAAATTTTCATCATTTTCTATAAATTCCGCTTCGGGAAACCTTTCCCTTAGATACTCAACGGAACCATCGTTAGAACCATTATCTATAATCAAGATTTTAAAATTGTCGTAATCCAGGTTCTTGAGCGAATCAAGACCCTCCTCTGTGTCATTTTTGCCGTTATAATTTAATATGTTTATATATACCAAGGGATAAGTCTTTTCCACGTCTATTCCTGTAGAAATTTTTTCAATTTTGAGTCTTTAAAGGAAAATCTCGCGCCCAATTTGCTGCTAATATTATCCAAAATTATCAAATCACTTTTTTCCAGGCTCTTGGTAAACAATATTGACATCAAAGCAATCAACAATATGACTACTGCTAAAGGAAATATAAACAAATTGTTACTTGCAATAATATCTTTAACTAAAGAAAAGAACAATAAAGACAAAATCACCGATAATGCCGCAGGCCTAAGATAATATTTTTTAAACAGGTGAATTCTCGCAAAGATGTAAACTTCAACCGATGCTAAAATATTTATTATTATGTACGAAACTGCCGTGGCTATGGCTGCCCCGGATAGTCCATAATCGGGGATCAATAATATATTTAAAAACAGATTTACTGCTGCCCCCAATAGAAAATTAATTGCAGAAAATGCTTGCCGTCCGATGACAATGAGCGTCATCCCATTTAGACCCATGAAGGTATGGAAGAAAAAACCGAGGCACAAAAACCTTAAGGCCATATCGGACTGCAGATATTCTTTCCCGAATAAGATCCCTATGCAAGAGCGGGGGGCTAAAAATAAAACCATAAAAATAGGCAGGGAGGCGGCGAATATCCACTTAGACGTGCTTACATATATTTTTCTCATATTATCAAATTCTTTCCTTGAATAGAGGAAAGATATCACGGGCAAGAAAATAAAAGATGTGGATTCCAAAACAAAGTTGATAGTCTGGGAAAGTGGACGGGCGGCATTGTACATCCCTACCGTTGCCTCGGTTTTATAATAGCCTAAAAGTAAGGTGTCCGACCAGTGAATCACAATATTAAGGATGACGATACCTAAAATAGGAAGTGAAAAAAGAAGCAGTTCTCTATTCATAGGTAAATGCTTTGCCTTAGGCAGATGCTTGGGTAGGTTCTTTACGGCATAGATGGTCAATATTACCGCCGTCAATATAGTGGAAGATAAATATGCGAATATGACTCCGGAAAGCCCTCGGGACAAGACAACGGCCAGGCCTAGAAAAATAATCAAACTTAGGTAGCTGAAAATATTATAAAAGTAGACTTTTGGCTTTACTTCGCCAAATCCTTGAAATATCGAAACCAATATGTTGACAATCACATAAAAGGGAACTGTCAATGCCAGTATTTTCACTATGCCCGATAGCCCTGATTTATGTAAAAGATCAAAGACGCCTAACTGCGCCAAAAAGAAGACAACCATGACGGAAATAACACTTCCCAATAGCGCAAAGAAGATGGCAGCTTTGATGATGCCCCAAACCCGGGCGTAGTCACCCTTGGCCATTAAAGCGGAGATGAATCTAGCTATGCTGCGCACCAAAGCCAAAGAACAAATGGAGACAAGGATACTAGTAATAGCCAGGCCAAGAGATAATAAACCGTATTCTTCTACGGCTACATATCTTACTATTATTACTCTTACCGCTAAATTTAGCAGAGCACCCAATCCATAGCCAATAAAGATTATACCCGCACCCTTGGCTATCTTTTTCAAAGAATCGTTTAATATTTCTTGCGTTTTCAGAATTACCCCTTTTATATTTTTCCGGATTGCCTTAGTCTTCTGACGGCATCTTCAACTTTTTCTCTCTCAATAATTTTCCTATATCCTACAGGTCTTATAGCCGGTGGAGAATTATCCCTGAAAATATGTTTTAGCACTTTTCCGTCTGCATTCTCCGGAACAGGCAAACCAAATATATGCAGTACAGTGGGAAATACATCATAAATCTTTACATCATCTAATCTTTGGCCGCTAGGCCTTATATTAGGGCCACAGGCAATAAATATACCGTTCGGCCTGTGGCTACCATAATCCTCTTTATAATCAATTACCGCTTTGCTTATCAGGCTGGGTATTATTGTATTTATATTATCATCAAGCCTAATGACTAAATCAGGCAAAACATTAGGTTCCCGGCTATTGTAAATTTCTTGTTTTTTAAAGACAGAAATGGGTATGCGTTTTCCGGTCTTAGGGTCCGTTAATTCCTTTAATTTACTGATTATTGCGTCTTGCGTTGATTCATATTCTTCGGGATTAATAGCTCCTGCCGGTTCTCTTCCTTTTACATTAAGCCATATTTCCCCGGCTGCCGTATGGGCAAATGCTTTAGTACGCTTCCAGTCTATATTCAATGCCTCGACCCTGGGAACCCTGACCTCTTTTCTTAGTTTTATCTGCATCGGCCTCGGCAAAATACCAATAATCTTTCTGGCCACATTCCTAAGCTTTAGTTTTTCAATATATCTCTGTAGATATAAAACCAATTCTTTGTAACCAAGCTTCTTCTTTAGAGTCAAATAGCCGTTTTTCAAAAGCCACTGGTTAATATTGAAGGTCCTTTCTCCCGTACCAAATCCGTGGTCGGAAACCACAAAAACGTCGGCATCTGCCCCCTTAAGCTCCAATAACTCTTTTACTTTTTGATCTAATTCTCTATACATATCTAAAATGGCCTCTTGATCGTCCCAAAAGCGATGTTGAATTCTATCCAGGGCAGTAAATACAAAAAAAGCGAAGTCCCATTCTTGACTTTTTAACAAAAAGTTGAATGCCTGAGAATGTTTGAGAAGGACATCTTTAACCTTGACCCGCAATTTATCTCGGCTATAAACTTCTATCAACATGTCTTTATCAAAATCGATTTCTGTCACGTCGATCTTATAGCCGCTACATACATTATTTAAGTTCTTCTCCAGTTCAGGTGGATAGGTTAAGTTTTTGCCGCAGCTGTACCAGCCGGCTACCATCTGGCCGTTTATCTCATATGCGCTATAGACATGAGGCACATTGGCTATACATATCTTCTTCCCATTATCAGAAAGAATATCCCAAAGGTTGTTTTTAGGAAGGCTCCTTTTGTAAAAAAATGGTTTAAAATCATAGCCTATTTTTACCATTAAAGTCGAAAAACCCAATTTGCCGGGCTCGATGCCCGCGGAAAGGCTGTTCCAGGCCGGTATCGTCCAGGCAGGTATTGTGCTTTGAAAATCAGCCCAGACGCCGTTGTCCATAAGCCTTTTGATTGTAGGAAGCTCTCCCCTGTCCACAGCCGGCTTCATTAGGCCCCAGGTTGCTCCGTCTAGGCCGATAATAATTACTTTAGACATTCTCGGATCCCCTTTTTTTAGTCTTTTTAGAAAATATAAACCGGAAAAACCTTTTGCAAAAATTCGCTACACCCAAGTTGCTTTTTCCCATTAACTTTCTAAGCGTGCTTTTTAATGCGGGGTATATAATAGAGGCCAAAATAAACAGAAATTTTTGATTAATGCTGCCATATCGCTTCAAGGCCATGATCTTGGAATCGAGTGATAAAAAATAATGCTTTCTCCACCTTTCTTCGCTTTTCTTTTTAAATCCGCCCCGTTTATGATAGACAATGGCTTCGGGCGCAAATTTAGCCCTCCAGCCTCTATTGTGTGCCCGCCAAGATAGCTCTGCATCTTCATAGTTACTGCCATATTCTTCATCATACATACCGATGTCTTCTATCATCTTTCTACTGTATAAACATGCAGCCGAACATGCCCCGATAATTTCAAGTTTATTATCAAATTGTCCTTTATCTATCTGGTCATGACCCCGGTCGATGATTCTGCCAAATCGAAATATATGTCCTGTCGAATCTATAATATGAGGATTGTCCATTCTCAATACCTTAGGTTGTACAATTCCGATTTGATGATCGCTTTCAGCAACAACTACTAATTTTTTTAGACAATCGGGGTCAGCCTTTGCATCGCAGTTTATTAAAAAAACATACTGCACATCATTGTTTGTCAAAGATTCTCTCATCCCCCGATTATATCCTCCGGAAGAACCGAGATTTTCTCTGTTAACAATCAATCTTACATCCGGAAACCCCTTTTTAATTGCCTCCTGAGAGCCGTCCGTAGAACAATTATCTACTACGATAATCTCATAATTGCCATATAGTAACTTTTGTACGCTATCTATAGCGTCAAGCACATACTCTATTCCATTATAGTTGATGATGATTACGCAGACTTTCGGTTCTTGCATCTTTAAAACTCCGTTTTTAACCTAAATAGCCCAGATCTTCGAGACGCTTCTTTATCTGTCCATCGTCTTCTGTTTCATTTTTGGATACGTCATCGGCAACGATCTCTTTCAGCACAAAAGTGATATAATCAGACAGCGAGTTAAAACTGCTGTTTTCAATACGTTTCTCCACCGCCTCTAAGATATCCTCAGGAATAGTTATCGTCACTTCCTTTTTATTTGGCATAGCAGACTCCCTTTTTTGAATCTTATCCGATTCCTTTTTAACCCTCTATTGCTTACTTAAGCACTTTCTTTATTTCACCGTCTTGTATATTTATTAGTTTTTCTATCTCCTGCCTAAGGGTTTTGGTGAGATCTTTCTTTTCATTAGCAAGATTAACCAATTCTTGGGGGTCATCTTTTAAATTAAATAGCTCTTCTCTTTGATGATGAACAAATCCACATCTCGGACATATTCTACGAGGGCCCAAAGAAAAAGAATATTTCCACTCATTATCTATAATACCTATCCTTTTGCCTACACCGATTCGCTCATGCATAAAACCAAATAGAACCGGTCTTGGCTTAACACGCGTTGGTTCATTTATTAACGTCAATAAGCTCTCTCCGTCAAAAATATGGTTAGTTTTTATATTTAAGAAATCTAAGATGGTGGGGACGACATCTATGTGGCGGGCAAATGGCCTGACCCTGCTACCTTTGTATGCTCCCTTGGGAAATTTTATGATCAAGGCTGCTTTAAGGATTTCCTCAAAATGGGTATGGTGGCCAAAATAGGCATTGTGCTCCCCCAGCCCCTCACCGTGGTCGAAAGTCACTATTATCATTGTATTATCAAAAAGGTTGTTAGCTTTAAAATAAGAAATCAAGCTACCTATCTGCTCATCAATATAATTTAGGGAACCGATATATCTTTGCACTATTTCATCGGTAGACCTCGCAGAATAAGTACACATCTTCATATATCTTTTATACTTCGGTCCGCTGATTCGGTCAATAATCTCTTTGATCTTTTTATTATATTTGGACTTAACGTGTTTAAACCTCCTGACATATTGCGGCGGCGGGTCATAGGGGGTATGGGTGTCCCAAAAATGCAAAAACAGGAAAAAAGGCCTTTTATCAATGATACCCTTTGCATGTTCAACTACTTTTTCCGCATAATCATAAGCAGCAATGGTTCCAGGTAGGTGCTTAAGAAACCAGTAAGGAAGTCTGGGGAAAATCTTACAAATCGCCCTGTGTCCAAAATCAAGCATTGACTGCATCCTGTTTTTTCTAAGGCTGCCGCTATAATAGTCAAAACCCGTTTTGTACCAACGGCCTAAGAAGTCAATGGCTGAGGTCACATATCCGCTCTCTTTTAAAATTCTGGGAAGAAATTGGTCGTCTTTAAGAGAAACAAACCTTTTTTCATATTTGCTAACCCACGGCCCGTGGTGAATTATACCGTGCGACCAGGGCCACAAACCAGTCAAAATACTGGTATGTACGGGGTCTGTTCCGAATAAAAAGGAATAGGCGTTATCAAATACTACGGATTCTCCGGCCAGGCTATCAATATTGGGCGTTGCCCCTAAACTACTGCCGTAACAACCTAAAAAATCCTTTCTAAACGCATCCAGTGTTAAGAGAACGATATTGCAGGGAGCATCTGAAGCTTGGTTCATTTATTTAGTCTCTTTTTTATCGTTTTGGCAGATTCGAGTCTGCTGTCAGCATAAAGCTTTCTATTGCCTTAACCACCTTATCCCAGGCAAAAAAACCCTTTCTTTTCTTTATATTTTCTACGAAGTCTGTGTGATCCTGTTGAAAAAAACTTAAAATTGCTTGCGCCAAAGAATTGCTATCTTCGGGTTTGGCTATATAACCTGTTTTGCCGTCCAAAACCAAATCCGGCATAGGACCTATATCAGTAGTAACAACCGGCTTATCGAAAGCAAGGGCTAAAGCCACTGCCCCACTCCCCGTTACACTTATATAAGGAAAAACGGCTAAGTCTGCTGCCTCAAAATATTTTTCTACCTCTTCGTTAGGGATATACCGGTCGATAACCTTTACCCTTTTTCCTATGTTTAACTTATTTATCAAATCGATATAATAGGATTTATTTTTCCAAAATTCACCGGCTACAATAAGCGTAATGTCTTCTAATTCCTTTAATACTCTGGGCATTGCTTCCAACAAATACTTCAGTCCTTTATATTCTCTTACAATACCAAAAAATAAAATAACTCTTCCCTTAATCCCCAATTTATCCTTAGCCCCATCTTTACTTAACCCCCCTTGTCTAAATACATCATATATGGGATGGAAGGCTGTTTTTATGTCGGCCCCTGGAATCAGTTTGAGCAAATTCTCTTTCTCTTTTTGGGAATGCACGATAAAATAGTCGCCATTGCTCAAAGCGATGCGCGCGCAGGCTCTATCAAGAAACCTTGATTCGTGCATTTGAGTATTATGGCAGATAAAGAGGACTTTTGTTTTGCAGGATAATTTTACTATCCAACAAATCGCTGCAAATTGGGGGGTCCAGAATATATGCCACCACGGAAGAATCAAAAGCTTTACCGAAGATCTTTTGATTAATAGCGCGGTTTTAATCCAGGAAAACGGATTTAAGGAATCGAGAGTAAACTTTATATTCTCTTCTTTTATTTTTGTCTTACTTTCATCCAAATCTGTCTGCGCGGGATATAACCACTTTGGATATTGTCGGCGGAAGGAAAAAAACACAACCCGATGTTTTTTTATGAGCTCTCTGTAGAGTAACGTTGTATAATGTGAGATACCGCCTTTGTAAGGATAGGAAGGGCCGACTAAAGCTATTTTCATTCAATAGGCCTAACTCTTTCTCTTGATCTTTATCAGTATCTTTTCTATAAGTTTTCTGTTAGATGAAACTAAATCGGCGACCAGGCCGAAGACCATCACTTGAAGACCGATCAGCGATAAAACAGCTCCTAATATCAGCGATTGAATATGCCCAGTAGGATTTAGATTAAATATATAGAAGTATAAATATCTTAAAAACAAAACAGTACCGCAGAAAAATACAACAAGACCGATCATCATAAACACATAAAGGGCCTCGTACATAGTATAGATCCTTAAAATTGTATTTGCTGACTTTGTTATGTATTGAAATATGCTTTTGTATAACCTTGATTTGCGTAAGGGAGGGTTTGTTCTTACGGATACATTGCTGATGGCTAGGTTTTTCTTTCCCGCCTCTATTATAGTCTCCAATGTATAACTGAATTCAGAGACAATATTTATCTCTAATAAGGCCTTTCTGCTATATGCTCTAAAACCGGTACTGGCATCGGGAATATTTGTTCCGGAAACACGCCGCACCACCCAACTTCCCATTTTTTGTAATATCTTTTTAAAAACCGAAAAATGTCTAATATGGTCTATATCCCGGCTGCCCACTACTATATCGGCCTCACCATCAATAATAGGCTTGACTAATTTCTTGATATCTTCGCCCCGGTATTGATTATCGCCGTCTGTATTGACAAGTATATCCGCGCCCAGACTTAAGGCAGCCTCGACTCCTGCCTCAAATGCCCGGGCTAGTCCTTTCCTGCCCCTGAATCTGACAATGTGTTCGACTCCATGCTCTTTGGCCACCTCACTGGTCCTATCAGTGCTGCCATCATCTATTACCAATACCTCGACTTTTGATACGTTTTCAATCTTTCTCGGTATATCTTTTAAGGTAATGGGAAGCGTCTTTGCTTCATTTAAACACGGTATCTGCACTATCACCTTCAAATCTTGCTTTTCCATACCCCCCCCTAAATATTCAGACCTTTTTTACTATTTATTAGTATTGTACACAAAATAGAAATCCTCTGCAACATATTTTATTGCAAGGAGTTAAAGACAATCTGGCCCTGGCGAGTGTGCTCAACGCCCAATTTTATATATTTCCCATACCAGGTCAAAAGACGGCTCAAAAACATCTTTGCCCTTGCAGCTTAACCTGATTTCTTCCACGGTCTCACCGTTGAAGAAATTGTTACTGCCGTCGTTCAAGGTACCAGGGACCTCTTTTACATAGGGGTGCGCCCAGATCCCGGAAATCACATTTTCGCTGACTAGGCGGTGTTTTATTATCCTGCCGTTTTTCAACTTATATTCAATCAAGGCTTCTTTCTCTTTCCATATGAACTTTTTCACCTTAGCCTTAAGCGTGCGCTTAAACCCGGTCTTGGCCCTAATTACACTGTGCTCAAAGTCCGGCACCTCTATCCACTGTCCCCATCGGCAGCTCTTAGTATCTAAGGTAGCGGGCTTTTTAAAGGTCTTCGCTTTTTTTCGCTTAAACAAAACCGTCCTTTTATCAGAGAAGACCGGCTCATAACTGTCAAATATCTGCAAAATAGTTTTCGGCTCATCGTTTAGCAAATATCTTTTATCGATGCTCCCGATCGGTCCTTTAGCCCTTTCGCTCACCCATATAATATAAAGCGGAGCGTCCTCGCTTGTAAAGAAATTGTAATTATACTCATCTAACTTCGGCGTATAGGCAAAATAAGATTGGAATACCGGCCTGGGTCGCCAATTTAAATCATTGGCCGCAACATAAGTCAAATTCCAAGGATATATGTCGACAGTATGGCCATCGATCAAGCCTAGCATCTTTTGGGGCAACTTCTCATCAGCCAGGTTACTTTGCGAAAGATCTTTCAATTTCTCCCCATAATACCTTAAATTTACCGCATGATACAGATTCTTATACCCTTCTAAGGTCTTTTTTTGAGCAGGCAAAGATGCTCTCTTTAGCATCCCGCTGATCGTATGTACGTCCATTACAGACAAGGCAAAGAAAAAAGACAAAATAATATACCAGAAAAAACAAAATCTGATCTTCTTCTTAGGCGCTATCGGTTGCAGCAGTATTATAAATATATATATGATCACAAAATTAAAGAAAAACGCGAGGTGCCCGTACCCCTGCCTGGTGAAACTATATTTGAACTGAAGCAATGCCGGCAACAAAAATATAGTACTTACATAATATACCTTTTTCTCTTTTAGATAAAAAACTGAAAATAAACCGACCGAGATCAAACATACAAAAAAGTAGAGGCTTAGATTATGGCCCGGATGTAAAGCCATGGCACTTGAATAGCCTTCTATCAGTTCCCAAGTCGAAAAAAGATATCGGCCGAGGCCTTTAAAATCATGATACATTAAAAACCATCCCGATAAATAGCCAAACGCAATTGTCGTAACAGACAATAAAAACGTCTTATATTTTCTTTCCCTAATGAGGGCTAGCGTTAAATAAGGCACTAAAAATATGGTCGCAAAAATTCCCAGCTGTGGCTTCATCAAAAGGAATACAAAAGAGTATATGCAAAGGCAAATCAAAAAGATACTTTTTCTGCTTTGATCATAAGTTATGAGCAAAAGAACGATCAACAATAACCATATAGTCCATAGATAATAGATAGTAACTACAGTCAGCGAGAGATAAAAAGACATTGTGGATATATGCATTTCTCTATGAAGGTAAAAAATCAAATAGGTTACCGTCGCCACCAAAAGTGCATGCGTAATAACATAAAATAACATCCCCCAAAAGAGGTTATTGCCTACAGGCCGCAGGTGCCATAAAAAACCTAAAGGCCCGTAAGTAAACACTACATCTTTGCCGAATTGAATATTGTGGGAAAAGAAATAATTGAGGGCGTAGCGCCAAGAATCGTCTAATCCACTCTTTATAGGACCGGCGATGGCAGGGAAGGAAAAAACGAAGACTACTAGATAAAAAAATATATAGCTGGCTTTATTGTTTATTTTTTTACAAAGGCCAAACCCGACTATACCAATAAGAAAGACAATACCAAAAGACGCTACTAAATCATAAAATTGATTGGCATAGAAAAAGAATATTTCATCAACTTTTTGTAGATAATATTCGAGAGAATGCGGCTCGCTTGGGTTTCTAAAGACCCTATTAAGGATTTCCGGCGCCTTTTGTCCATACATGGCCTTTATAAGCCAATGACCGGCTAAAGCATAAAAAGTTCCGATTAAGACTATACTCAGAAGCAAAAGTGCTATAATCGCGGCTTCGACTTTGTTCTCTTTCAACCAGGTTTTCATCATCTTTTCTTTATTTTAAACCTATTCTTGAGCGCAACAAAATACCAGTATAGATATTTAGGCAGCCATTTAAACAGCTTGAATCTTGATTTCCCCACTTTACGGTCCTGGGAGATTATGGGCACTTCCGTTATTTTATATCCTTTGCAATGGGCCTTGACCACTATCTCGATTGCTATTTCGAATCCCCCTTTGCTTTCTATGGTTATGTCATCAAGCAGCTTTTTTGTATACATTTTGAAGTTATTTGTCGGATCATGCGTAGGCAACCCTGCCAAATAATATAAAGAGATACCGGCCAGTCGGGAAAGCGTCTTTTTCAATATCGGGCCTCCTATTTGCCTGCCCTCTTTCATATAGCGCGAACCACATACCAGGCCATAACCTTGATCGATCTTTTTAAACATTTCGTCGACTTTACTAAAGTCGTCTGAGAGGTCAGCCATAGCGACCAAAATCACACCCTCATCGATATTCTCAAAACCGGTCTTGATAGCACCTAAAACTCCCCTGCCATACTTATTCTTGACAAGATTGATATTTTGGTCGCTTTTCATAAAGTCTCTAACGACCGGTAAAGTCTTGTCTTCATCAAGGTCGTATATAATAAATGTGCTATGGGGGGTTTTTACTTTTTCGGCCAGCTCGGTAAAGGTATCTTTTATATTTTCTGGCTCATTGTATACAGGGATGACTATATTCAGCAGACCGCTCACGGCTTTCTGCCCAATATAAACATCTGCCTGCCCAATACCGGCCAAATAAATGGCATGTGCAGATAGAGCTTGACCAGGAGAGGATTTTTGGGGAATCTGCTCTTTGTCGTATATGGTAGGAATTTTGGCAAGTTTTGCTCGACTTTAAATCCCGATATTTGCAATGCCTCGGCTAAACTTTTGTCGCTCAAAGGGATATAATGGTCGAAAAAGTCCCAGTATTCCCTGCTTAGATAGCGGATATTGGGGCCCAAGACCATCAATACCCCTTGCGGCTTTAAGACCCTGAAAGATTCAGTTAATGTCTTGAGGACCTCCTCTTTATCTTTTAGGTGTTCCAAAAAATTACTCATGAATACTATGTCCATGGAGCTCTCCGACAAAAACGACAGGCTGCTTGAAGATGAGACAAAAGCTTTTACATCCGGATTTGCATAGGCACGGACGTCTTCGTCCAGGTCAAGCGCGTATTTTTCCCTGCATTTTATATTATTGATAAACTCGCAATAGCCGGCGCCGATCTCTAAAACTGCATCGCTCTCTTTGACATACTTCTGAAAAAAGTCGCGGCATAAGGTCTGCCAAATCCCCTTTTTTTCCCGCTGATCCTGCTCGCTGAATCTATGTCTGTATAACTCTTTAAGCAATTACATCTCTCCTTTTTTTATTTGCTCTTTGACCCAGGGGATTATCTCATCTAAGGCATCGCTTAAAGAAGTCTCGGCTTTAAACCCTAGTATTTTTTTGGCCTTGTTTACATCAGGGATTCTTTTTTGCACATCATATTTATAAGGAGGATCGCAGACATATTTAAACGTTTTATCGCCGTTTATCTTTTTCCATATGAGCCTGGCAAGCTCTAGAACGGTTGTAGACTCGGAAGAAGAAAGGTTAAAGTCTTCATTTAGCGCTTTTTTGTTTTCCATGCACAGCCTGATGCCTTTAGCCAAATCTCCTGCATAAGTATAATGCCTGATCTGCCTGCCGCTGCCCAATATGTGCAGCGGGTCTTGCCCCTTGAGGACTTTATGTATAAGGTCGGGAACGACATGGCTCATGGCCAATTTTACGTTTCCCGAAAATATGTCTTTATCGCAGAGCGCCTTCTTCTCACCTATGCCGATACAGTTAAACGGTCTGATTATAGTATAGGGTAATCTATATTGCTCCCAGGCGCCTTTGGCAAAATACTCGCAGGCAAGTTTTTGAAAGCCATAAGTCGATAGCGGCGGCGGGCTTTTAAGCTGCTCTCCTTCGAGAGTGGGAAATTTCCTTGCGCTTTCAAAGACCATGGATGAAGACAGCACATTTATCTTTTTTAACTTTTTATTTTTAAAAGCCCATATAGAAGCGTCAAAGGTAGAAGCGATTATCCTTTCGTTCTCCGCTAAAAGGTCATAGGCGTATTCATGAAAAAGGGATATGCCGCCGATAATAGCTGCTGCCGCGACTACCTGGTCGCACTCGGCGACCAATTCCTTTAGAAATCCCGGGTCTTTAACATCGCCCTCTATTAAATTGTATAGGGGGTTTTTATCATAACTTTTTTTTACTTTACCGTATTTAGAAAAATTATCTATTCCCACTACTTCATAGCCGTGTCCTAGGAGTTCTTCTATCAAATATCCGGCAATAAAACCTGAGGCCCCGGTCACTAATACCTTCATTAAAACAGTCCCCCTTTGCCAAAGAAATTCCAGACATCGACCAAAATCTTATTATCGGGAATCTTCAAGCTGCCGTATTCGCTATGAGGGACTCCTATAATGATAATATCTGAATTCTGGATGAGTTCTTCCGTACCCACAAACTTCTCAGACTTGATATAAAAATCAGAGCAGAGTACACTTTTGGCTTGTGTCTCCAAAATATGTTTTAATTTAAAAGACAATGAATCTCTTTTATCATCGCTGTTTGCCTTAAAAGCCATACCTAATATCCCCACCGTTTTTTCATTAAGGGGATATTTTTCTTTTAGCCTGTGGACTATGAAGTTGGGCAATCCTTCATTTACAAGCATGGCGGCGTTTCCCAGAAAAAAGGTATTTCCGGTAAGGGCGACTAAATGGGCTGTGTCTTTAAAAAGACAGGGGCCGGCGGTAAATCCAGCCTTGGTAAAAGCCTTGGCCCGGGGATAATCATAAGTTATAGCATCGTGTATTTTATAAAAATCGACATTATTTTCTACGGCTATCTGGTAAAATTGATTTCCGATAGAGAACTGGATATATCGCCAAACATTACAAAATAGCTTGGCCAGTTCCGCTTCCAGGGGGTTTAGATAAATGACTTTTTTGGCAATCAAGGAAAACAGCTCTCCTGCTTCTTTCTGGCAAGACTTATCGCTAGAGCCTATTATCTGCGGCAATAACTGCAATTCTTCCATGGCCCGGCCCTGGACTATCCTTTCAGGGCATACAGATAGTTTTGTTTTTTTGCCTTTTGAGCGCAAGTATCTCTCTAAGTTCTCTGTAGTTCCCGGAAATACCGTGCTTCTGAGGATAATATGCTGTTCATCCTTGACGATATCCATGACTTCATCGATAAATTTTTTAAAAACCGCAAATTCAGGATTAAGGTGCCTGTCGGCAGGCGTGCCTATTACCACGATTATAAAATAGGCATCGCCCAAAACCTTTTTGTCCGATGAGATGGAGAGGTTTTTATTGATTACCTTCTTTAAGACCTTTTCCGCTCCTTGTTCCATAAAAGGCATCTCCCCTCGAGAGACCATCTCAATATTTTTTTCATACAAGTCATATACAACCACTTTCTTGCCCGCCTTGGCAAACAATATCGCCAAAGGTAGACCTATATGGCCTAATCCTCCTACAATGCAGATATCATATTTATTTTTTTGCATTCTTTCACCTAACTGTTTACCGTAAAAAAAGTTATAGCCTTGTATTTATTATAGTGCAAACAGAAACCTACCGCAACCTATTTTATGACCTGTAGCATTTTGCGGTGTAGCCTACCGTTAGAGGCGACAATAAAAGAACTCTCCAGCTCAACAGGTTCGCCGTATCTTCCCGTGACCTCGCCCCCGGCTTCTTCGATAATCAGCTTTCCCGCGGCAAAATCCCAGGGCTTAAGTTCAAACTCCCAAAAGCCACTGGCCCTACCGCAGGCGACATAACAGAGGTCTAAAGCGGCTGAGCCAAAACGCCTTATACCGGATATATTCTTTTCTAAAAAAAGTTTTATGTGTCGCAGGTTTTCGCTCATCTTTTTTCCGCGGTCATAATAAAATCCGGTAATAAGCAGGGCCTGCTTTAATGTATCGGTCTGGGCTACTTTGATCCTTTTTCCGTTTAAAAAGGCTCCCTGCCCCTTTTGGGCACTAAACAATTCATCACGCATCGCGTCATATATGACCCCCAGGATCAGCTCCTCGCCCTGGGCCAGTGCTATCGATGTGCAAAAGATGGGTATTTTATGGGCGAAATTGTTTGTACCATCGAGCGGATCTATGATCCACTTGTACTCGCAATCATTTTGTCTGTACTTGTTCTCCTCGGCCAAAAAATTATGCCCGGGAAAACGCTTTTTGATTATAGAGATTATCTCTTTCTCGGCCCTGGTATCGGCTACCGTGAGCAAGTCGAAAGGACTCGACTTCGTCCTTACCTTTACTCCGGAGGCGAAATATTTCTTATGGATCTCTCCGGCCCGCTTGGCAGCCGAAACAGCTATCTCTAGATATTTATCTTTGCCCATCTTAACTCCTAAAGATCAACGGCTGTTATATATTTTATACAAAATAAAAGCCCACTGCAACATTTTAGTCGCAGAGGGCCGGAAAAAATAAAGCCAATAAACATATTTATTCTTGTACAGTCACAATCCTCACCTGGAAGTGCAGTATCTTGCCGGCCAGCGGATGGTTGAAGTCGATGATAACCGTATTCTCTTTGACATCAGTTATTATTACGGTAAAAACGCGCCCATCCGGGCCCTTGGCTTGCATGCGCATCCCTATCTGGGGCTCTGTATCCTCCGGCAATGAAGCCCGGGGGACTTCTTCAACGGCAAAGGGGTCAGGCATGCCATATGCGTCTTCAGGGTTGACCACTATAATCCTCTCCATCCCCTCTTCCATACCTTCAAGTTGTTTCTCCAGACCGGGTATGATCTGCCCCTGGCCATGCGTATATTGCAGGGGCGCTCTGTCTTCTGAGCTCTCCACGACCTCTCCGTCTACGCTCAAGACATAATCTAAGGTGACCCTGCTACCATCATGAATAGCCATAAAACCTTGCCTTTCTCTTTATCTTAATACCTCGGAAAACAGGTCCAAATAGTTTTTCAGCAACCTGGTAGTAAGGAAGTTCTCTCTTACATATTCCTTAGCTCTTTTGCCCATATCCTTAGCAAGCTTGGGCTCCTGAAGAAGTCTCACTACTCGCTCTGCGCACGTTTTGTAATCATGGGGATCGACCAAAAATCCGTTTCTGCCGTCTTTGATCTGGTAGGGGATGCCGCCCACGTTGCCGGCGACAACCGGTTTGCCCTTCCAAAGGGCTTCGGTGACGGTAAGGGCAAAACCCTCCTTTACTGACTTCTGGATTATCACATCGGAAAACCTCTGGATAGCGTTTACCAAAAGATCGTGGTTTCCTACTACAAATAACACATCTCCTCTTTCCACTAGATTTCTGGCTTTTTTGTGCATCCGTTCATATATCTCCATGCCCTCGGGGTCATCGGTAGCCAGGTTATAGCAATACAAAAGGCGGCAATCCACCTTTTCCTTGACCATCTTATAGACCTCCAAAACCCCTTCTGGATCCTTCCAGGGATCCATCCTTGAGATTTGGGTAATCAAGGGTTTATCTTGCGGTATCTTGGCCTGCTTTATGAATCTTGAGATCTCCGCTTCTGTGAGCTCCCTATTTTTCAAGGAAAGCGGGTCGATGGCTGGGTGGATCACTCTTTGTTCGACCGGCAGGTCTTTTTTGATATACTTTTCGCTGGAAACTACCATCAGGTCATATCTGATGATGAACTTCTTAAGAAAATTCCATAATTCCGGGTTGGGATTGGAAAGGTCGATATGGCATCTCCATATCCAGGGCTGCCGTTTTTTGTAAAAAGTTATCAGAGGTAACGGCTGGGGATCATGCACTACGACACAGTCATATTTAAGGTGGGTATATCCGGCAAACTCCTGGTTTACATCCGTATAGAGAGACTTACGCATCTCTGTCAGATCGATCGAGCCGCTTTGCAGCGCGTTGTGAAAACGTTTGGTCACTTCAAAAAATGCAGGGTTGCCGTGGATGATACGCCAATCGGCATCGGTAACTTCATTCATTAAGGGCACCAAGCGGCTTAATATCTCGGCGACCCCGCCTCCCAAAAAAGTAGAATTAATATGGCAAAGATGCTTGTTGTATAGACTACGCGCTTTTTTATAAATTTCAGATATGATTTTCTCGCCTACAATGTCTATATAATCGCCTAAGCCTCTTACCATCTTTCACTCCTTTTTTAAGAAAATACGGCTTCTATTTGTTCAAAACGGCCCTCGCGTACGGCCTTGGCATAGCGGGAATGGATAATACCCCCGGATATGACCACATCTTTCTCACCCGATTTACTCAAAACCACTCTATCGGGCTGTTGGCAAAACAGATCTTTTCTCTTAGGATTGCGATAAATGACCAGGGTCCTACCTAAAAATACAAAGGCGAAACTGTCTTTGGGTATTTTTACGGGTAGAGTCTTTCCTTTTTCAAAAGCGAATGAGACCTGTTCCTCTTTTTCGGTAAAGAGCCATTTTGGTAAGACCGGTTTAAAAACAAGTGAAAGCCTGTCTCTTTCATCCAAACAAAATGGCGCCTTACCAAAAGCCATATGCAACCACATCGACATAAATTCCGTTGTTGCTCCCGAAAGCCGGGCCACAAAGCCACTGCCCCATATGTCCTCTTGGGGATGGGCGCTGGAGACGATAAAAGATGAGTTCTCTAAAATACTTCTGCCGTAAACATTTGGGTCCATAAAAGGCACCAATGCGCTTTGGATGTCAGCGAAAAACTCATGATAAAGCCCGGCTCGCAAGACTTCCAAAAGATACTTATACTCCATATGCAACCATATTGACTCGTTCTCCAGCCAACCCGGCGTAAATACAGTCGAACGGCCGATCTCAAAAGGCATTTTGGCCAGAGAAACATTGAGTTTATACATATTTAATTTTTTATCATAAAGTCCGCTCTCTTTTATAGCCTCATAGAGCCTTCTCCTGTTGTCTTGGCCATCGAGTACTCTCATCATATGCATCGGGGCTTCCAAAAAGTGGGCTACCGGCCTTTGTGAAAACGACAGGACATCTACCAAAGGATAACCCTGAATATTAAGCTTGGGTCTTTTCTTTTCTTTGATGATTTTATGGCTTTTCGCCTGGTGGAAATAATATGTACAAGGTATGCCTGAGGCTTTATCGATACTTTTCTCTAAAGCCATGTCTATTTTTTGCGCTGCAAGGTTCAGACACTCCTGCACGGCTTTTACAGTCATAGTCCTTTCTTTGCCGCTAAAGCCCGTCCATGTATTTTGGCGGTATTTCTCTTTTAAGGTATTGGCTCTATCCCAATAGGTGAAGTCCTTATTTTTAGAACGGGATGAAATATAACTTTTGAATAAAGAAGATAGGCCATTTAAAAATCCGGCTATTTCCTCAGGCATGACTATCGCGAAATAGCGGCTAAGCTTGCTCTGCTCTATGGCCTCTCTTAAGAAGGCAACCAACCGTTTCAGCTCAATAGTCTCAGAAACGGATGAACCGAATATACCGGGCAGATTATTCAAGGCATCACACCATCCCGGCTTATTCGCCTCCATCTCAATGCCTACTCCAAAGGGGTCAAGTGAGGCCGCTTTATTGGCAAAGAGGGTTAAGAGCTTTACCGTAAGCGTTGTCCTGTATACTTTACCCCGGCCATGCTCTGTCCTTACTTTTTGCGCTTCGTTTGTGCGTGATTCGATTATAGCTTTTTTTGTCTTGTCTTGGGTTACTGAGCCGAACTGCCGGACTTTGCCGTTCACCAAAACATATTTCTGGCTGCGCGGCAGGACACGGTTGCAACTATCGAAAAAAGTGAAGTCTTTTTTCCCGATCAATAACTGTTTTGTCTTATCGGGGTACACGGCCAGGTAGCTTTCAATAAGGTCGAGATTGTATGTCCAGTGGTCTACCCAATACCCTTCCGGGCCTTCTGCAAAGACATCCTCTTTAGCAAAATTGCCCAGGAGGCTCTTTAAAAATAGATCGATGTCTTTTTTCGGGATAATGCCTTCCCGCTCAAGGAAAAACGCCAGATCGCCCAGCTTAAATTTTTTACTCAGGAAATCTTCCAGTTTCTTGCGTTTCTCTGTATTAGGTATGTATTTCTTAAGTATCTGCCCGGCTGCGTCCTTTTGCTCTACAGAAAGGATCGAACCTTGGATATGCAAGGGATTAAAACCGTCCGCACTCAAGGCATCGACAAAGGTATGGATGTTCTCCTCTTTTACCTTAGGGTTAAAAAATACGTCATTTCTGCGGTTTTGGTTAATATCGCGGTAAGCGCCGTTTCCCTGGGAAAAATAGGAAGCGTTAAGCATAAAATTATTGTAGTCGCGTTCCAGGTCGCCGTGTTTGCGGGCGTAAAGATAATAGACAAAATCACCGCTGGATGCTTTTATGGAATGGGCAAAACCACCGCGTAAAAGATTGTCCAAAAATGTCTGCTTGAGGTAAGAGTCGAATTCGGGCCTAGCGCTTTTGCTAAAAACGGTGTTTTCCAGGCCAGAGATTATATCCCTATTTACCGTTAGCTTCTTATCAAAAAAGTCCGGGCTGATGATCCTGGCAGAGTGCCTGTTTATCTCTTCTTTAGTGCGGGTATTGCCTAAAACAGAAATGATCTGTATCGATTTTTTGGGGGTCAGCTTAAAAGCAGTATGCGTAAAAGCGCAAGGTGTCTTACCCTCCAGGCGTTGTGATTTGGGAATTCTGAATTTTTCCTGTTCGTAAAAGGCAATGGGAAAATTTAAGTCGGCGTCTTTGCCGAACAAGATATCCGGGTCAATAATGGCCCCCAATTGCCTCACAGACGCCAGACTTAACTCATAGGCCAAGTAAAAATTCCCCCGCTCGACAGGCACAAGCTCAGGCCTGTCTTGCGGGTCTACCTTGAGGGCATAAAAAGGTATATTTTTATCAAGGTTAGTAACCTGCATCCAGGCTTCGATCGTGCGGCTCATATTTTTCTGACACCAGGTATTGACCCCATAAGGTATGATATAGGGCAATCCGTCTATCAGCTCAGCACTAAGGACATTATCAGATGTATTGGTAACGGTCAAGCGACGGATTAAGCCGGCAAAAGGTTCTTGGGGGACAGTCATATAATTTACATCGAACCTTAGGCCTAATTGAGGGTTTTCTTCCTCCAGCGAAAGCATATAAGGATTAATGATCATGCGCCTGGCGGCTTTATTGCTAAAAGGGCAACCGGCATTGCGAAACGGCTCATAGACAAGCCTTTTGGGCTCTTGGATCTTTATAACTGTCCTAAATCCTTTAAGTTGCGTAGTATGGTAGGCCTGGTTGGCAGGGTAAAATTCAAGGATAGCGCCATCCTTATTTTGCACTCCGCAGGCGCTTATACATTGTCCGCGATTGACATAAAACACCCACATCGGGATTCCATATAGACCGGCGATGCCCGGGAAAAAGCTGGAAAAGGCCTTAGCCCGGTTATAATTTTCAATGACAAAGTCGCCTGAATCTTCTAGTCTGTAGGTTACTTTACTCATTTTTTACCCATGATCTGCGGTATTTACCCTTTTAAATCGTATATAAAATTATACCTCAAACAAATCATTTGTAAAGGGTTATAAATTAAATTCTTCTCTGATCATCTGGGGCTGCGCATGAGGAAATCATAGTATATTTTATGCTTCAGGTAAAGGCCTTTATTTTCTAATTCCCCGCCTTGATAAATAGCCGCCAATCCCCGATGGGCTTCTATGGACAAAGGGTCAAAATCCAGCAATAGCTTAAAATACTCTTCCGCCTTTGCCCTATCTCCTTTGAGCATATTAAGATAGGCCGACTTTGCAATTATGTTCCTAGCATTGTAATAGTCTTTATGTTGCTCAAGTTTCTTCTCTGCCAAAGTTAAATATGTGGATTTTAAACGGGGATTTGATTCTAAAAAAGCATCGCAATACTCCTGGCAATATTCTCTCCAGTTTCCCATAAGCACTCCCAATGCTACACACTTATCTGCTTTCTGCCTGAGCGTTAAAGGCTTTTGCTCAACAAAATCCATCCAAAAGTCGACATTTAAGTCCCGCTGGAAACGCAAAAATAAATCAGGCACCCTCCCTAAAGGCCCCTCTCTTGCCGCCAAGACAAAAAATTCCAAGATCGGGAAATCATCGGTATTTAATAAACGGCTATCATGGAATGGCCTATTCTTTAATATGTCGGCACTAATCTGTGTATATAAGAAAAAATCGTCTAGGTTGATAAAAGGGAGGTTCTTTTCTAGCTCTTCTCTAAGCGCGTTACTTGCGGGCACATCGTGAAAATATTTAGGCCTAAGCGGGCGCTGAGCACATATTAGGAAATAATAACCTGTACGCAGTCTGTGCGCGGCGCAATATTTGAAGACCTTGGATAATGTATTTATTACGGTGACGATGCCGTGTTCTCCCATATTCTTGTCTACCCATGTACAGAATATGCCGTCGGCTTTAAGCGCCTTTGAGACCTGTCTGTAAAATTGCAAAGTGTAAATTTTGCCGGCAGAAAAATAATCGGGACGGCTTACGGAATTTACGATGACGCTATACCGGCCTTCTTTACCTAAAAGGAATATCCTGGCATCGCCATAATAAATACGGGCTTTAGGGTTGTTTTCGACGTCAAAGTTAGCCCTTTTTAGTTTTGATTGGATCTGGGCAAAGGCCTTGTTGATTTCCACTGTATCTGTATTTTCGTATATAGAAGCTGTGGCACCTGCGGTTA
>JAFGHF010000002.1 GCA_016939375.1 Candidatus Omnitrophota bacterium
CCGGCATTACTCACCTCATTATACGTCGAATATCACCTGGGCGGTCCAGCCGCGCTTGCTTTTTTCCAGCTTTAATTCATGGTAGGTAATCGCCTTGATGTCTTTTTTAAAAATATGGCGCTCCGGGTCGGCCTTTTCTCCGCCGGCCATCGCCGAAATCGCGGTCTTATCCAGCTTTTTAATTACAAATTTCTTGAAGAGGTAGCCCTCGGCGCTGTATTTATACAAAAGCTCCCTTAGCCAGGATACAAAGACCTCTTCGAAGTTTTCGGCCCGGAGGTTAATCTCCAGGCAATCCTTAAGCTCGACCTTATTCAGCTCGGTAATGTTGTCGAACATCGCAAAGGCGGCGTTGGAAAAAAGCTCGGTTTCGTCTCTGCCGAAAGCGCGGATACCGATGTCGGAGGTGTGGTCTAGCGTCTCGTAGCGTTTCATATTAATCATGGTGAGCCGCGAAGGACTCGAACCTTCCACACCCGCCTTAAAAGGGCGGTGCTCTACCGGATGAGCTAGCGGCCCAAAATTATCTCTTATTTCTTGGGCCAGTCCCGTTGCTTACGGAACTTACGGGGCGGCCCACGAAACCTAAAAACTATCCTTCTTTAATCTCTTTTTCTTTCTCAGCGAGCACCTGGTCGATCTGGGTCGTATATTTATCGGTGAGCTTTTGCACCTGGTCTTGAGATTTAAAGCGGTCGTCTTCGGCTATTTCTTTGTTTTTCTCTAGTTGCTTCAAACTTTCATTGGCATCGCGACGAGCCGTACGCAGAGAAACTCTTCCGTTCTCGGCCACTCGCTTGACAATTTTATCCAATTCCTCCCGCCTCTCATCAGTGAGATGGGGGATTGAAATTCGGATAATCTTTCCATCGTTATTGGGAGTAATGCCTAAATTGGACTGCATAATCGCCTTTTCCACCTCGGCCAGACAAGACGCATCCCAGGGATGGATGGCAATCAAACGCGCATCCGGGGTAGAAATGGTGGCTAATTGTTTTATCGGTGTTTTGGTCCCGTAATAATCCACCAATATGCCTTCCACTAGACTGGGGGAGGCCCTGCCTGTGCGCACTTCGGCAAATTCTCTCTTTACCGACACCACCGTCTTCTTCATCTTTTCTTCGGTCTCGTGCAACACATCTTTAATGGCCATTGTCCACTCCTTCTTACTTCACAATCGTCCCAATCTTCTCTCCTAAGACGATCCGCTTGATGTTACCCGGCTTTTTTATATTGAACACTATAATCGGCAGGTTATTGTCCATGCAAAGGCTGGTGGCAGTAGCATCCATTACCTTCAACCCCATCTTCAGGACGTCTATATATGCAAGCCTATCGAACTTCTGGGCTTTTTTGTCCTTCTCCGGATCGGCAGAGTAGACGCCTTCTACTTTAGTGGCTTTTAGGATAACCTCTGCGCCGATTTCATTGGCCCGCAGCGCTGCAGCGGTATCGGTAGAAAAATAAGGGCTGCCCGTACCGGCGACAAAAATCACCACGCGTCCTTTTTCTAAATGCCTCATCGCCCGGCGCCTGATATATGGTTCCGCAAGTTCTTGCATGGCGATAGCCGTCTGTACACGGCTCACCACTGCGACTTTTTCTAGGGCGTCCTGAAGGGCCAAGCCGTTGATCACCGTGGCCAACATGCCCATATAGTCAGCCGTGGCCCTGTCCATACCCCTGCTTGCTGCCACCAGGCCCCGGAAAATATTGCCTCCGCCAATAACTACACTTGTCTCTACACCTAAACCGACTACCTCTTTGATCTGCAGGGCCACCGAAGCCACAGCCCCGGGGTCTATTCCATAATTTTTCTCGCCCTGCAATGCCTCGCCACTAAGCTTAAGTACGATCCGCTTAAAACAAGGGCTTTTTTTTGGCTTCACGCTCAAGATTCCTCCCCCAACTGAAAGCGGATAAACCTGCGGATGACTATATTCTCGCCTATCTTGGCTATGACTTCGGTCAAATAATCTTTCATAGTCTTGGCCTGGTCTTTAATAAACGCCTGCTCCAACAGACAATTTTCTTTGCAAAATTCTTCAAGGCGGCTTTTGTTTTCCTGGGCTATTTCTTTTGGGACGTCTTCTTTTTTTATGTAACGCGGGTTGAGCGCGGCGATCTGCATGGCCACGTCTTTGCACAAATGCTTGAAGTCATCACATTTGGCCACAAAATCGGTCTCGCAGTTCATCTCTACCAATACTCCGATCCTGTTGTGCATATGCACATATGCCTCGATGCGTCCTTCGCTTGCTGTGCGGGCCGCTTTCTTCTTAGCCAGGGCGATGCCTTGCTCGCGCAGGACCTCTATGGCCTTTTCAAAATCACCCTTTGCCTGTGTGAGGGCTTTTTTGCAATCCATTACACCCGCGCTGGTCTTCTCGCGGAGTTTTTGTATATCTTTGGCGTTGATTTTCATCGTCTCTCCTTCATCTTGCTTATTTGAATTTATTGCGCTTTGCCTTCTGCCCTGGGCTTTTTTCTTAGCTTATCCTCTTCGGGCTCCTCTATTTTCTTCTCGAATTCCTCTATTATGGCCTCTTCTTCCTCAGTGACGGTCTCTTGTTTTTCTTTTTCCTTCTTCTTAGGCTGTACTTCTTTTTTCTCTTTGGCCTTCGGCTGGCTGCCCTTTGCCTCATTGACGCTATCGGCAATCATCGAAACCACAAGTTTTATTGATTTCAGCGCGTCATCGTTGCCGGGAATGGGAAAATCTATATTGTCTGGATCGCAGTTGGTATCTAAAAGCGCTATAACGGGGATAGCGAGTCTTCTTGCTTCACGCACGGCATTTTCTTCCTTTTTAGGGTCGACTACCACCAATGCCGCAGGCAGACTTTCCATCTGCATGATGCCGGCAAGCCTCTTCTTTAAACGCCCGATCTCTTTCTCTATGGAAGCCTTTTCTTTTTTGGTAAGGTCGGCTGTGCTATCAGGGGCCACTAATGATTCTAACTCGTGCAAACGGTGTACGCTTTTACGGATAGTCTCAAAATTGGTAAGCGTCCCCCCTAACCACCTTTCATTCACGAAAAACATCCCACAACGGGTGGCCTCACAGGCAACGATGTCCTGAGCCTGCTTTTTGGTGCCCACAAACAACACCGAACCTCCGCCTGCTGTGATCTCCTTTAAGAAATCGCAGGCCGCCTTAAGGCGCTGAGCGGTCTGCTGCAGGTCTATTATATATATACCGCTTCTCTCCCCAAAGATAAACCTTTTCATTTTGGGGTTCCAGCGTTTGGTCTGATGCCCAAAGTGCACACCGCCCTCTAAAAGTTGTCTGATTAAAATATCTACTGCCAAGTTATTTGCTCCTTCCTAACGTTTTAGCTACGTTATTTTACTAAATCTCATTCTGATTAATATAGCAGCAACTTGCTCTTTTTTCAACCTTTTTTTAAAGACACTACAGCGTCTCTAAACTGCAACTGATAAAGCTCTTTATAGAGCCCTGCCCCGGCCATTAATTCATCGTGGGTGCCTGATTCCACGATCCTTTTTTCATCCAATACTATGATCTTGCTGGCATTTCTTACGGTAGAAAGCCGATGGGCAATCACAAAGACCGTGCGTCCGCGCATCAGCTCCTCCAATGCCTTTTGCACCAATATTTCGGATTGGGAATCCAATTGGGATGTGGCTTCATCAAGTATCAAGATCGGCGGGTTTTTCAAAAGCGCCCGCGCTATGGCCAGGCGCTGTTTTTCCCCTCCGGAAAGCCTAAAACCGCGGTCTCCTATTATGGTATCATAGCCTTTAGGTAGGTTCTGGACAAATTCGTGCGCGCCCGCGGCCTGGGCCGCCCGAAAAATAGCATCTTCAGAGGCCTCTATATTGCCATAGGCTATATTCGCCTTTACCGTATCATTAAAAAGAAACATATCCTGAGTGACGATGCCTATTTTCTGCCTCAATGATTTTAAGGTGATATCACGGACATCATGGCCATCAATAGTGATACGTCCGCCGGTCACATCATAAAAACGGCCGATCAAGTTTACAAGGGTAGTTTTACCTACTCCGCTGGGGCCGACAATGGCCAAGGCCGTACCCTTTGGCACTTCCAGATCGATGTCTTTAAGCACCGGGTTTTCTTCGCCGCTATATTTAAAGTTGACATCCTCAAGCTTGATTTTATCTTTAAACTCGGGCAAATCGATTGCTCCCGGTTTATCCTGCAAGTCGGAAGGGGTGTCTAAAATTTCAAATATGCGCGTGGCTGCGGCACTGGCCTGTTGGACTACGGCGTTGATATTGCTTAGGCGCTTAAACGGCTGGACGCATTGGAACATAGAACCCATAAAAGCGGCAAAAAGCCCGAATGATAAAGTCCCCTCGATCACCTGGCTTCCTCCCACATATAAAACGAACATCGCCGCCATGGCCCCCACGAACTCTGTAAGCGGCGAGATGGCGATGATCCGCTTGGCCGACTTCATGGCAAATTTATAAAAACCCTGATTTGCGTTGGCAAATTTATCCACTTCATATTGTTCCATCAAAAATGTCTTCACTATCCTGATCCCCGATAGGCCTTCATAAAGCGTGCTGGTCACTTCGCCCATCTTCTCCTGCGACTTGGCGCTTAATGCGCGCAGGGCCTTGCTTATCCTTACTATTGGGATACTAATAAAGGGAAAAAGTACAATCGAAATCAAGAAAAGCCGCCAATTGATGAAAATCGCTATGCCCAATAGAATCACTATCTTAAAAGTCTGATAAAAAACGTCGGTCAACCCTTGAGCGATGGAATTGTTGATCACGCCCACATCATAAGTGATGCGCGAAACCAAAGCACCGACCTTGCTTTTGCTATAATAATCAAGGGAAAGGCTCTGGTATTTGGCGTAAAGGGCATTGCGCACATCGCGCACGATCATATGGCCGACATTAGTCATCAAATACTGGCGGGCAAAAATCGTAACCCCTTTAAACACAAACAATCCCAAAAATCCCATCACTATGAATTTCAAAAGTGTGAGCCGAGGCATGGCATTGATAGTCTCGATTATCCTGCTCAAGAAATCAGGCAGGGGCCTATCTATCAAGATGCCGTTTCCCGTAAAGACATTATCTATCATCGGGATTGCCGGGGCAATCTGTGCTCCGTCAAAGACCGCGGAAATCAGCATAAAGGCAACGGCCAGGGCAAAAACGCCCAAATGGGGCTTTACAAATTTGAAAAGCCGGATAAAATCTCTCATTTAGTCTAGGGTTTTACTCCTCTATCGATAAAGCGGGCCCCCATAGGGGGCCTTTTTGCAGGGTAGAAGTATAACACATTTATTGACTTTTGTCCACAACTTTCGTATAATGGTTGCTTAACCGTAGCCTTAGCGAAACGGTTTCCGCTTGGCATTGGAAACGTTTTCCGGAACTTGTGGTAGATTCGCAGAAAAGGAAAATGTTTCCAAGTAAAGCTACGCGGAAGCCTAAAGCTTAAACCCAAAAGGACATCTTAGATCTTAACCAAGCACAGCCAGGATAGTCGTCTCCCGATCACCCAAAGTTAAGACGATACTGAACAAAGTGAAGTATCTAGTGCCAAAAAGGAAAGCAGGTAAAGGGGACACTTTCCCGATTGGAGATAAAACAGTTTCCCGATTAGGGTGGAAAACGTTTCTATGAAAGTGAAGGTAGGGGTTATAGGAGTAGGCAGCTTAGGGTCTATTCATGCCCGAATATATGCCGGGATGCCCGAGGTGCAATTGGTCGCGGTCTGCGATACGAACCTAAGGCAGGCAAAAAAGGTGGCCCGGGCCTGCCGTTGTCAATATTTCAGTGACTACACAAAGCTCTTTGGCTTGGTGCAGGCCGTAAGCATTGTGGTCCCCACCAATCTACATTATAAGATCTCTCGCCGCTGTCTGGAAGAGGGTATGCATCTTTTGGTCGAGAAACCCTTTACCAGCAGTATAAATGAAGCCGAGGAATTGCTCGGCTTAGCCAAGAAAAAAAACCTTCTCTTGCAGGTAGGACATGTGGAAAGATTCAATGCCGCGGTCCAGGCGGTACAAGAGCTTCCCGGAAGACCTAAGTTTATTGAATGTCATAGGTTAGGGCCATTTGCCGCTCGGGTAAAAGATATCGGGGTGGTACTTGACCTTATGATCCACGATATCGACATTATTCTGGGCATGGTCGATTCGCCAGTGGAATCCATCCAGGCCGTGGGTGTGAATGTACTCACCGCACACGAAGATATCGCCAACGCCAGGATCAATTTTAAAAACGGGGCCGTGGCCAACATCACCGCCAGCCGGATCAGTCCAAAATCGATGCGCAAGATCAGGCTCTTTCAGGAAAACGCATACATCTCCCTGGATTATGAGTCTCAAGAAGCATCGATCTATGAAAAACAGGGCAAAAAGATCACCCGTAAAAAGATCAACATCAAAAAAGAAAAGCCGCTGCAAAAAGAATTGCGCTCATTCATACAATGCGTCAAGGAAGAGAAAAAACCATTGGTCTCCGGAGAACAAGGCCGAGATGCCTTGGCGATCGCCTGCGAGATCCTGGATAAAATAAAGCAGTTCTCATATCATGCCTAAAAAAATAGTAATCGTAGCCGGAGAGGCCTCCGGAGATTTCCATAGCGCCTCCCTTATTAAGGCCCTTAAGGACATCCATCCCCATATCGATATCTCAGGGATCGGCGGCGAGAGAATGCGCCAGGCCGGGTGCAAGATTATAGCCGATTACTCCCAGCTGGCCATTATAGGCTTTACGGACGTCTTAAAAAACATCAAAAAGATCGAGCGCATCTTTAATGACCTGCTGGAGCACGTAGATAAGACGAGCCCGGACGCCGTAGTGCTCGTAGACTATCCTGGATTCAACTTAAAGCTTGCCCAGGCCCTGAAAAAAAGAAATGTCAAGGTGATCTATTATATCAGCCCGCAGGTCTGGGCCTGGTGGCGGGGCAGGATAAAGACCATAAAGCAGTTTGTTGATAAAATACTTGTGGTATTTAAATTTGAGCAAGCGCTTTATAGAGAAAACGGCATCGACGCCCAATTTGTGGGTCATCCTTTGTTGGATATCGCCCAGGCGCAATACAGCGAAGAAGACTTCCTAAAAAGACTCGGCCTTTCTGCTCATGCAACGACTATCGGGCTTGCCCCCGGATCCAGAAAGATGGAAGTAAAAAGAATATTGCCTGTCCTATTAAAGAGCGCAAAGGTGCTAAAAGAAAACTTGCCCTTCGTCCAGTTTGCGGTCTTAAAGGCTCCGGAGCTACCTAAAAAGATCTTCGTGAGGCAAATACAAAAGCATGATATACACGTCTCTCTTTGCGAAAACAACACATATGATTTCTTAAATATCTGCGATTTTGTGCTGGTGGCTTCAGGCACCGCCACCTTAGAGACAGCGATAATGAAAAAACCTATGCTTATAGTCTATAAAGTCTCCTTCCTTAATTGGCTGATCGCCCGTTGCCTGATCCGGATCCCATATATCGGATTAGTAAATGTCGTTGCCGGAAAAAAGGTCGTGCCCGAATTTGTCCAATTTAGGGCCCGGCCTAATGTAATCGCAAGAAAAGCCATGGAGATGCTAGAGGACCATGAATATTTGACAACTGTAAAGGAAGGGCTGCAGGAAGTACGTACTAGCCTGGGTTCTCCGGGGGCTAGTAAACGTGCTGCCGAAATAGTGCTCAAGTGCCTCGAATAAAAATTTTTTCATTTTTTACTTGACAAACGTAAAGGCTAATGCTATACTTTACAAATGTAAAGCAACAATTCAAATCTTGGAAAGGAGTACCTAATAATGGAAGAATTCTTGACCCCTACGCAAATGGCAAAGAAGCTTAAGATCTCGCGCCAAGCGGTCATAGAACGTATCAACCGCGGCACTATCAAGGCCATAAAAGTCGGCAGACAATATATAATACCTTTAGAAGCGGAAAAACAAATACCTGGGGAGAATAAGAAACCCGGCAAAAGAGAAATGAAGATAGAAAATGTGATCAACATGGTAAAAGACAAGGGCATCAGGACGATACAGCTTTGGTTTGTCGATATTTTAGGGACCTTAAAATGCATCTCTATTACTGACGGGGAGCTGCACGAAGCCCTCTATCACGGCAAAGGCTTTGACGGCTCATCGGTAACCGGTTTTGCCGAGGCCCAAGAAAGCGATATCATCGCCAAGCCCGACCCAAATACATTTACCGTGCTTCCCTGGACAAAAAAAGAAAACCCCATCGGCAGGATGTTCTGTGATATCTTAAACCCCGATGGAACGCCTTATGCCGGGGACCCGCGCTATGCGCTGAAGCGAATCTTAGAGCGGGCCAGAAAAATGGGTTATGAGTTTTATGTCGGTCCGGAAATAGAGTATTTTTATTTTAAAACGGATAAAAGGCCGGAAACCCTGGATGAGGGCACATATTTTGAGTTGATCCCTAACGATATGGCCAATAACTTGCGCAACCGCACCATCAGGACCTTGGAGGAAATGGGAATAGTCATCGAGGCCTCGCATCATGAAGTCGCCCCCAGCCAACATGAGATCGACCCTAAATACAGCGACGCCTTAAACGCGGCCGATAACATCGTCGCCTGCAGATTCGTCATAAAGGAGATTGCCCAACAACAAAACATATATGCCACCTTTATGCCCAAACCGATTTTCGGCGTAAACGGCACCGGCATGCATCTGCATGAATCTCTCTTTCGTGGCGAACGCAATACTTTCTTCGATGCAAGCGACAAACATAACCTCTCGCCCATCGCCAAACATTTTATCGCCGGACAGCTCAAACATGCCCGGGAAATCTGCGCCTTGACCGCGCAATGGGTCAACTCTTACAAACGCCTGGTCGCCGGATATGAGGCCCCTGTATATATATCCTGGGCACAAAGAAACCGCACGGCCTTGATACGCGTGCCTCTTTATCGCCCGGGAAACGAAAAGGCTACGCGCGCCGAGCTACGCTGCCCTGACCCGGCCTGTAACCCCTATCTCGCCTTTGCGGTCATGCTTGCCGCTGGGCTGGAAGGACTGGAGCATAAATACAAGATCCCCGACCCGGTCGAACCCAATATCTATGAAATGGAGATGGAAGAGAGAAAACGCCGCGGCTTGCATGCGCTTCCGGGGAACCTTTTTGAGGCGATCGAGGAGACTAGAAAAAGCAAACTGGTGCGCGAGACGTTAGGTGAGCATATCTTTACGCGCTTCATCGTCAACAAAGAAAAAGAATGGGAGGAATATAGGATACAAATTACCTCCCACGAGATCAAAAAATATCTGCCGTTTCTCTAAAACCCGTTAGAAATAGTATTTCTAACGGGTTAAATCCTGGCAATAGCCGGGGTGCACATTTTGAATCTGTTAGCCGCAACCATGCGCTTTACTTTATCGATGAAAGCCTGGCTGAATCCTAAGTTACGCAGACGTTTTTCCGAATACTTTTTATCCACCAAATAATATAAGAGCCTGTCCACTTTAGCATAACTCACGCCTAATTCCCCTTCGTCGCTCTGTCCCGGCCAAAGTCCTGCCGTAGGGGTCTGTCTTATTATCTCTTTAGGGATGCCCACGTCTTTGGCAAATTGGCGAAGTTGTGTTTTGTAAAGGCCGCCTAAAGGATTAAATGCGCAAGCCGCATCTCCGTATATCGTGGAATATCCTAACAAACATTCCGTTTTGTTGCCCGTGCCCGCTACCAAGGCATTGCTTGCCTTGGATTGGTCATAAAGAATACTCATCCGTTCGCGGGCCATCTTGTTTCCCCTCCTGACTCTATCAGCACCGGGAAAACTTCTAAAATATATATCTACCTGTACGGTTATACTGACAGTCTTAGTCTTTATTCCATATTTGTCCGCGATAAGCCTGGCTAATTTTATGCTTTTACGGGAGGTGGTCTTGTAGGGTAAAATAAGTCCAATTACATTTTCTGGACCCAATGCCCGGCAACAGAGATAGGCAACAATACTTGAATCCAACCCACCGGAAAGGCCTAATACCACTTTGTCATAAGCGGCCTTGCGCACCTGATCACGGATAAAACGGACCAATTTGCGTTCTACTTTTTGAGAATCTATCTTTAATCGCTGCATGTCTCTACCTCAAAAAATAATCGGATGTCGGCTGGGCATCACAGGTAAAATTAATCCTCAATTTACGCAAGCCCGCTTCATCTCCGGGAGTAGGCATGTGGGTCATATGCATCTCGCAACCATTAAGCTGCTTCAGGGCCTTGACTGCTGCTTCGGCAGAGGGATTTGTGGCCGCGCTGATAGAAAGGGCGACAAGCGTCTCCTCTAAGTCCAAACTCTCTTTTTTAGAACCCAGGATTTCTTTTTTCAATCCAGCGATATTGCTGATAACATTGCGCGGCAGGAGGTGTATCTTATCGGGGATTTCGGCAAGATATTTAATAGCGTTGATTATAGCGGCGGAGGCAGCATGCATAAGTTGAGAATTCTTACCGCTTAAGATCTTGCCATCCGACAATTGTATGGCCGCTCCACAAAATACTCCATTATTTCCCTTGCCTTGCGTTTTGCTCGCTTCCTTAGCCGCTTCTCGTGCCGGCAAAACACAGGCCCTGTCTTCTTCTTTAGCTTGCGCTTCTTCCATCAATTTGCGAGCCCGCTCTACTGTCTCTTTATTTTCCAGACCCAGCATAAATTCCCAGTGGTAGCGGAAAAAGCGGCGAACGATCTCCTGTTTAGCAGCCTCTCTTACGACTGCGTCATCAACTATACCAAAGCCGGCGCGGTTGACCCCCATGTCCGTGGGAGAATTATACATCACCATTTCCTTGCCCTTGCCCACGATCTTCTGTAAGATGGCTTTCAAAATAGGAAATGCATCTACATCGCGATTATAATTAATGGCCTTTCTGCCATAGGTCTTAAGGTGGTGCGGATCCACTAAGTTGAAATCCCCCAAGTCAGCCGTGGCCGATTCATAGGCGACATTGACCGGATGCTTAAGAGGGATATTCCAGATAGGAAAGGTCTCGAACTTGGCATAGCCGGAGTTTATCCCCAGTTTGTGGTCATGATAGAGCTGAGAAAGACAAGTAGCCAATTTTCCGCTTCCCGGTCCCGGGGCGGTGACTACGATAATGGGCTTTTCCGTCTTAATATAATCGTTACGCCCGTAGCCTCTTTTACTGACAATCTTAGCCGGCTCATTGGGATAGCCCTTGATCTCGCGATGGATATATACATTAATACCCTTTCTCTCCAACCTGTTCTTAAACTTTATGGCCAGGGGCTCGGATTTGAAGCGGGTAATCACCACTTTATTCACCTTCAAGCCCCAGTCTTTTAGATCATCTATGGTCTTTAAGCAGGCCATATCGTAGGTCATGCCAAAATCTCCCCGCAACCTGCCTGCCTCGATATCCTTGGCATAAATACAAATAACGATCTCAATATTGTCCTTTAACCTTTGCAGGAGCTGCATCTTGACTGTGGGGTCGTAACCGGGCAGGACCCTTGAGGCATGGTAATCAAAGAGGAGTTTACCGCCGAATTCGAGATAGAGTTTATGGTCAAATTGGGCTACCCTATCTAAAATAGCCTTGGTCTGTTCAGCAAGATATTTCTCGTTATCAAACCCTATCTTTTGCATCGGCTCAACTTTCAAATATTCCCAATTATACAGGAGTAATAACCAAAAGTCAACAGCCCTAAATTAAAAGGCCAAACTGATAAATAGAGGTATGGTGATTATGCCGAATAACGTGCTGAAAAACACTGCGCTGGCGGCAAAATCTGTATCGCCGTTGAATTTTGCGGTCAATATAGGAGTCGTCGAAGCCGCAGGCATCGCTGCCTGCAGCACAATAATCGCAAGTATCATCTTGGGCAAGGCAAAAAATACATTGACCGACAAAAGCACTATGGCAGGGGTAAGGACATTGCGGCAAAACACAAGACTAAAGATCGTCCTAAAGGAAAAATTTCTAGGCGCGTCGCGATGGGCGAGAATAGAACCGACGACGATCAATGCCAGGGGTATGGACGCGTTACCGATAAGCTGGGAGACTTCTAAAATAAATTTTGGCGGGGTCAAAGGGCTAATCCCCACAATCAATCCTGAGACTAAAGCAAATGTGGCGGTGTTAAATAAATTCTTAAAAACAGAAAGGCCTTTGCCCTTAACTCCGGTAAGGATCACCAGGCCCAATGTCCAATAAAGAAAGGCTACGCCCAAATTAAATACGGAGACTATGACTAGGCCTTCCTGTCCAAACAGGGCATAGACCAAAGGGATAGCCAAAAACCCGTAATTACCGAAGGTGACCAGGAATAAAAAAGTCCGGCGCTGCCTAAGGTCTGATTTAAGACCAGAGGAAAAGGCCCAACCTAAAACAAGCGAGACAAAAGTCAAGCCGACAGCCCAAAGGGGCATGGACCAGATCGAGAGAAAAAGTCCGCGGTTTAGGTTTGCCGAGAGAGTATAAAAATATAAAAAAGGCAAGGTCACCTCAATAGCCAGCCGGCACAATCCGTCCGTGGTCTCCTTAGTAAGGATATTAACACGCCTGGCCAAGGCACCGATAAACAGTATGGCGAAAATTATTCCGATCCGGTATAGCACAAAAGCAAACATTATTATTTTTTCCTATTTATTAACAAGGCGACTAAGACTGCTGTGTTAAGCAAAGCTATAGCGAAACATGTCTGGGTAATGCCCAAAAGCGGGATTAAGAAGGTACTTACCAAAAGTGCCCCTAAGCACGAACCAAACAAATCCATTCCATAGGCCAAGCCTGATATACGCCCTACGGCATCATTGTTCTTTAAGATAATCTTGGCGGCCAATGGAAATTGGAAGCCTCCCATAAAGCCGGAAATAATCGGCAGCGCCGGAAAAACTATATTGCTGCTTGCCCAGCTGAGCACACCGCCCTGGGCATAAGAATTAGCGGCATAAAACACAAAAGGCAAGATCAAGGGATAGACAGAGATAGCCGCCTGCGTCTTTATAAACAGCCCATATTCATCTGCCAGGGCATTCAATTTCTTTGTGATTATCCAGCTTCCCAAAACTAGGCCTATCATAAATGAGCTTAATATAATACCCAGTTTATAATAAAGATACCCATAGATTATCTGAAAGGCAAGTAAGATCACCACCTGAAAGCTCAACTCTGTAAACCCGGTCGTAGAGATCGCCAAAAGTACGGGTTTGGACCTGCCGCTTGCGGCCTTGCAGTAAAACCCGAATAACAAGACCAAAAGATAGGCTACAAAAAAACCGGTCCAAAGGCTTTGTTGGTCGAACCTGGAAAAGACTTTTCGCCAAGGCTGAGCAAAATACGTACTCCAGAGGACCATATCATAATAATAGGAAACCGGACGAAAATCCAGGTTAAGCTTTGCTTTTTCTCCTTCTTTGACTTGCCCCTCCAAATATGCGATCCTGTCGGCAGTCAATTTGGAGGAAAGATAATATTCGCGCACAAACTTTGTCTCTATATTACGTTCTTTTAAACGGCTGGATAATTTCCTATAATCGTATGTCAAGAGGCCTTTTTCGTCAGTAGCTAAAAAATAAGCTGTATCCCCGGGAATTATTTTGACCTCAGAAAAGACTTTTTTTAATGTTTTATATATGGAAGATAAAAATTGACGCTGTTCTTGATTGATGAAGTTTTCCGCGGAACTCAAAGAAAAAGAAAAGACTCCACTTGCGGAGAGGCATTTCTTTGCCTCTTGGAAGAACTCTAAAGTATAAAACCTGTTTATCAGCGCAGTGTAAGGATCCCCCAGGTGTACTATAATAGCATCGTAGGGGATGAAATCCGGCTTGCGCGCTGCTTGTTTGATAAATGAGCGCCCGTCCCGATAAAATACTTTTACCCGCTGGTCTTTTAGGAAAAGGGTCTCGTCTGCAGAAAGGTATTGCTGTCCCAGCCTGATGATCTCGGGGTCCAGCTCCACATAGTCAAGCGAAGACAAGGGATGCTTCAGGGCCTCATCGGCCAATCCGCCGATCCCTCCCCCTATAAGAAGGGTGCGCTTGGGATCAGTTGTCTCTAAAAGCGCAAAATGCACTGCCTCCTCACTTGAGACATCATCGGGGACGGTAAAAAGGTAGAGGCCGTTTGAGAAGAATGAATGCTGGATATCCGCCTGGGTAACTACTAGGTTGCTATAGATTGAGTCCTTGACTGTTAGGGGTTTAAAGCTTCGCCATTGTCGGGCTATGGTCACTTCTTTAAGTTCTTTGGCTCTTTGTGTTGCAAATAAAAACAACAATGTTAGAGAAAGCCCTAACGCTAGATATTTAAGCGCAATAGAATATTTTTTCTGGTGCTGTCTGTGCAATATATAGGATGCGGCAATAAAATTAATGCCGGCCAAGGCCATCATTATATACAGGGCATCGAAATAGCGGATGAATAAAAAACTGATCAAGAATCCACCGCAGACAGCGCCCAAAGACTCCAAGATGTAGACTCTGCCGATCTGCAGGGCCCCGTTTGACTTTTGCGGATACACGCGGCAAGCCAGGGCAAAAAGAAAACCCAGGGTAACGCAAATCAATGAAACAACACAAAAGCTAAAGGCGACCATAGGCAAAAAACCGATGATCTCGCCTGGCAAGATGCCCAATATCGCCCTCGAATCTCTGATAATAGCTACGACCGCCACCAAAGCAAGGCCTAAGATTATCTCTAGTAGCGCAAAAGCAAAATGACGGTCTTTGATCTTATCGACCAGCCTGCCTAACAGCCAGCCACCGAGGGCCCCCCAAAAAAGCCACGAGCCTAATAAAATCCCCAGGGATATCTCATTGCCGTAGAAGACTACGATTAATTGGCGCAGGAGGATTATTTGTGAACTCATCGCCGTAAAGCCGATGAGGAATGTGGAAAAGAGGATTGGCTTTTTCACCCCGTCAGGTCTCCCCTGATTATCCCGTATTGAACTGGGGGTTCTAACGGGGTTCATTTCGTCCAGATCCCGGGAATAGGACGGCCGCAGAATTTACATTTCCCGTCTACGATATTATTCTGTTTGATAGAATACCCTACTCTTTCGATAAGCATATTTTTACAATCCGGGCAATAGGTATGTTGGGCGGGATGCCCGGGTACATTGCCGATATACACAAATTTCAAGCCCGCCGAATCAGCGACTTCCTTGGCCTTCTCCATTGTGGCCAGGGGTGTAAGATAAAGATTCTTTAGCTGATACATAGGCGAGAAACGGGAAAAATGGAGCGGCACTTCATCGCCTAAGTTGTCCTTGATCCAAATACACATCTCTTTTATAGTCTCCATGTCATCGTTTAAGGTAGGCACGATTAAATTGGTTATCTCGATCCACACCCCCTCTTCTTTAAAGATCTTCAAGGCCTCTAAAAGGGGCGTGAGCTTCTGGCCGCACACTTCCAGCAGATATTTCTCATCAAAGCCCTTTAAGTCTACATTCGCCGCGTCAATGTATTTGCACAGTTCCCGCAGTGGCTGCTCATTGATATAACCGGCCGTGACCATGACATTCTTAAGACCTTGCTCCCTGGCCAGCTTAGCCGTATCAAACATATATTCATAAAAAATGATCGGCTCTGAATATGTGTAGGCGATCGAATCACACTGGCTGCGCAGAGTAGCAGCTATCACCTCTTGAGGCCCCATTTCAAGACTGTTTACTTCCTCGGGGGTGCGCTGGGAAATCGTCCAATTCTGGCAGAAACGGCAACGTAGATTGCAACCTGCGGTGGCGATTGAGAAGGAAAGTGTCCCCGGCAACATATGATATATAGGTTTTTTCTCGATGGGGTCCACATGATATGAACAAGGATTGCCATACACATAAGTGTAAAGCTTGCCTCCTTGAGCCTCTCTCACCCGGCAGATACCGCGCATGCCGTTGATCAAAAGGCACTGGTGAGGGCAAAGCTGGCAACGTACGGTCTGGCTATCAACTTGTTGATAATATCTGGCCTCGCGTTTACCATAACTAGGCACATCCGCAGCCATGGCTGACTGGCAGGCAAAACATAAAGATACTACCAAAACAATTGATATAGAATATCTGCTCCTCATCGATATTTCCCTTTTTTGGACAATTAAAAAGCCGGAGAGAAGGCTCTCCGACCTCAATTATACCCCCTAAAAAACAAAAAGTAAACCCCTGTAATTACCTAAACATATTATCTTTGCTTGCCCTTGCTGCTTTTCTTGGGCGTGCTTTCTCCCGCTCTTACTACGAGCACGGTTTTCTTTGGCTGCTTAGTCTTTCGGGATACCTGCACCAAGCAAGCATAGCCGCAACCACCTTCTCCTTCCCTGCGCGGGCATATATACCATACATAAAAACGTTCTGCGATCGCCTGGACCTGTTTCATAGATACCATTTCTCTTCTGCAGTGTGGGCACTTGACAGGCCTACGACGTTCCTTGCCTTTCTTCACTTGCCAACCTTTCTCATATTCCTACCAAGCAAATCTTTTTTTGCTCAGCCTGCTCTATGCATTCTTGCTTGTTCAGAAAAAGCGTCTTTCCCGCTTCCATCGCCAAAACAGCACATTGCGCCTGACTTAAAGAATCTATGGTCTTGGGGCCTACAAGGGGGATGTCAAAGCGCATATCTTGCTTGGGCTTACTTACCTTGACCACTATCGCGCCACCATTACATAAACCGCCGCCTCGCTTTATCGTCTCATCGGTCCCCTCTATAGCCTCGATGGCCAAGATGGCTTTGTCTTTGACTACAACGGTCTGGCCGATATCTAAAGCGGCGATATGTTTGGCTATCTTTAAGCCAAAGCGGATATCTGCTTCCTGGGCGGCAGAAGGCTCAATCTCAGTGAGAAATCCCCGCTGCACAAGATGGTCCTTTAAAAAAGTGGTGGAATCTAGAAGCCTGACGCCCATCCTTCTTAAGATCTTGGCGATCCCGCCCAATAAGGAATCGGCCCTTTTGTCTTTTACCCTTTTTAAAAAATTCTTCAGATTATCATCCATAACGACATCTTTTGCAAATATATGCGAGGGCCTTATTTGTCCGGCCATAACCACGTTTTTTAAATTTTCTTTTTTTAAAATATCAAAGAACTTCTTTAGATCGC
>JAFGHF010000064.1 GCA_016939375.1 Candidatus Omnitrophota bacterium
GATAAAAAAGGCAATGTCTGCGAAGCAAAGATGGCCCGCGGCAAGAAAAAAGGTGGCGGCTCCAAGGTGGTAGCGAAATGCGGCATCAAAAAGAAGGAGGGTTACCTGTACTTCATCGATAAAAAAGGTGACGTTTCTTGCGCAAAAATGGTTCGCGGTGGCCGTAAAAAGAAAAAGAAGAGAAGAAGATAATTTTATTATAAGCCTATCGTGAATAAAACATAAGGCCCCTGTAAATAGATGTTTACAGGGGCCTTATGCTTTGTTATAATGAGGGCTAACTCATTGGCCTATATGGCTTAATGGGTCTCACCAAATATCAAAGATAATATCCAAAAATGGCCAAAGAATATATTGTTATTAGAGGTGCCAAAGAGCACAATCTTAAAAATATTAGCCTTAAGATCCCCCGCAATAACCTGGTTGTGATCACTGGTCTAAGCGGCTCAGGAAAGTCTTCCTTGGCTTTTGATACGATTTATGCAGAAGGACAAAGGCGTTACGTAGAAAGTCTCACCGCATATGCCCGCCAGTTCCTAGAGCAATTGCAAAAACCTGATGTAGAGCTTATTGAGGGCATTTCTCCGGCTATATCAATAGAACAAAGGACAGCCGGGGGGAATCCCCGTTCCACCGTTGGCACGCAAACGGAAATATACGACTATTTACGATTGCTATTCGCCCGTATCGGCAAGGTGCATTGTTATAAATGTACACGCGCCATCTCCCGCCAAAGCCCGGAGCATATCGTCCAGCAGGTGCTTAAACTCCCCAGAGATACAAAAATACAGATTCTCAGCCCTTTGGTCAGAGGCAGGAAGGGAGAGTTTAAGCAGGTCTTTCAAGATGTGCGCAAACAGGGCTTCGTAAGGGTGCGGGTAGATAATAATTTCTATGATATAGACAGCAAGATAGACATAGACAAAAAGAAAACTCATAACATCGAAGCCGTGGTAGACAGACTGACGGTTTCAGCACAACAAAAGTCAAGGCTTACCGATTCAATCGAAACTGCTTTAAAAACGGGCAAAGGAATCGTCGTGGTCTCTCGAGAGACCAAGCCGAATAGGTATGAAGACCTTTTATTCAGCGAACATTATGCCTGTATTCATTGCGGTATTAGCTTCGCCGAACTTCAGCCGCGGGATTTTTCTTTCAACAGCCCTTACGGCGCCTGTCCCGCCTGTAACGGATTAGGGACCAGGATAGAGGTAGATCCCGACTTAGTGATCCCCGATAAAAATAAAACCCTGGCTCAAGGAGCACTTGAGCCCTGGCGCAGGGGAGGCAGGGGATATATACTATATTACCGTGGCCTGATTAGAGAGCTAGCCAGAATGCACGGCTTTAGTATGCATGCGCCCTTTAAAAAGCTAAGTCGAAAATCGCGCAATATCATTCTCTATGGCAGCGATGATGAGGTCTGGGGGAAACCATTTGAAGGCGTCATACCGCATTTAGAGCGGCTTTTTCACGAGACCGAAAGCGATTATTTGAAATCTGAAATCAACAAATATATGAGCGTGCAGAATTGTCACATCTGCGATGGCGCCCGCTTAAAAAAAGAAAGTCTGGCCGTGACAATAGAAGGGAAATCAATCTGGGACATAGTGCAGATGTCTATTTGTCAGGCCAATGATTTTTTTGAAAATTTAAGGCTTGGTGCCGACGAAGAGATTATCGCCTATCAAGCATTAAAAGGGATCAGAGAAAGATTTAGATTCATGATAAATGTGGGTTTAGATTATTTGACTCTGGACAGACGCAGCAGTACCCTTTCGGGGGGAGAGGCCCAGAGAATCCGCCTAGCCACACAAGTGGGAGCAGGTTTGGTAGGGGTGGTCTATATACTTGATGAACCAAGCATCGGATTGCACCAACGAGATAATAAAAAATTGCTTAATACCTTGCTTGCTCTGCGAGATCTGGGTAATACCTTGATTGTGGTTGAACATGACGAATCGACGATTAGGCTTGCCGACTACATAATCGACCTGGGGCCTGGAGCAGGCAGACATGGAGGCAGGGTGATGGTCGCCGGGGACCTGAAAGAGCTCTTAAAATCCAATACTTCCTTGACTGCCAAATATCTACGCGGCAATATGAAAATCGAAGTTCCGCAAAAAAGACGCACGGCAAAGGGGCAATATCTTAAAATTATCGGCGCGCGTGAGCATAACTTAAAGAATATAGACGTAAGCATACCTTTAGGCATGTTTGTCTGCGTAACAGGTGTCTCTGGTTCCGGAAAAAGCACCCTAGTCGATGAAATACTCTACCGGGCCTTGGCGCAGAAGTTTTATCGGCATAGAGAAAAACCCGGTAGTCATGAGGGGATCTCAGGAAGCGAATTCATCGATAAAGTCATAGTTGTAGACCAATCTCCTATTGGCAGAACACCGCGTTCTAACCCAGCGACATATACCGGCATTTTCGGCCCTATTAGAGAGCTATTTTCCAGGCTCCCTGAGTCCCGAATGGCGGGATATAAACCAGGCCGTTTCAGCTTTAATGTAAAAGGCGGCAGGTGTGAGGACTGCCAGGGAGATGGCATCAAAAAAATCGAGATGCATTTTCTGCCCGATGTCTACGTTACCTGTCAAACTTGCAAAGGGGCCCGTTTCAACGAACAAACCCTAAATATCAAATACAAAGGCAAAACCATAGCCGAAGTGCTCAATATGACCGTAGAAGAAGCCTTGGTTTTATTTAAAAATATCCCCAGGATAAGAGATAAATTATCTACTCTTAATGACGTAGGGCTGGGATATATCCAGCTGGGTCAATCGGCGACGACCCTTTCTGGTGGCGAGGCGCAAAGAGTCAAACTTTCTTCAGAATTAGGCAAAAGAAGCACTGGGAGGACTCTTTACATCCTGGACGAACCCACTACCGGCCTGCATTTTGCCGATATAGAAAGACTGCTCAAAGTCTTGCAAAAATTGGTATCCATGGGCAATACTGTCCTGGTAATCGAGCACAACTTGGAAGTAATAAAAAGTGCGGACCACATAATCGACTTAGGCCCAGAAGGAGGAGATGGGGGAGGAAAAGTCGTGGCCTGCGGCCCCCCGGAAAAAATAGCAAATAACAGAAGTTCTTATACGGGAAAGTATCTAAAAAAATCCATTAAAAATGTCAAAATTTAAAAAGTTTATCATATCGCTTATAGCTTTATCTTGTCTGTTTGGCTGCTATCCTAAAGCAGCCCTGTCAGACCAAAACGCCAAGGAAGACCTATTGTTGGCAAATAAAGCATTCCAGGACGGTTTCTATGAAATAGCCTTAGAACACTTCAAGAAGTATTTGGATGTCGCCAAACAGGACGAGATAGATAAGACATACATCTATATCGGGCGTTGCTACCTAAACTTGGGTAAATATGCCGATGCCCTGCACAATCTACAGAACATATTGAAAAAAGACCAACCTTCAGGAAAGTTTTTCGCAGAGGCATTATATTGGTCGGCCCAGGCATATTTTGAGGCAACAGACTATGAAAACGCGCTCAGGTTATTTGAGAGGCTAATAAATGGCTATCCTGATTCAGAATTTTTTGCCCCTAGTTTTTATTACCGCGCCTCTTGTTATTATAAACAAGGCGACTATAACAAGGCTCTTGAGCACTATGACAATTTTTATAGTCTTTTCCCTGAGCACAAGCTGAGCCAGGAAAGTTCCTTCCGCATCGCACAATGCTTTTACAACCTTAAAAATTATGCAAAGGCAAAAGAGAAGCTCAAGATATTCACAAAAAACTTTCCCGATTCCAGTTATAAAAATTCAGCGTATTATTATCTCGGAGAGATTGAATATATCCGCAGTAATTACGAGCAAGCAATTTCATATTACAAAAAATCTCGCTCTCTTTCACCCAAGGTAAAGACCGCTGCCTTCGCCAGATATGCGATGGGATGGGCATATTTTAAGCTGAAAAAATACAATGAAGCCTTAGACGAGTTCTACGGTCTGGATGAAGCCTCCGACTTTAGAAAAAGTTTTCAAGACTCCATAACTTTTGCCCGGGTCCGTTGTTTGATCCCTTTACGAAATTATAAAGAGGCGATCGAAATGCTCGATTACATAATAGACAATTATCCCCATTCTCCATGGCTTGATGATTCCTACTTTTGGAAAGGCCAAGTCTTATACGAACTGAAAAAGTTCAGCGATGCAGCCAGCGTCTATGAGCTGGCCTTAAGTAAGTTTTCTGGGCAACCCCAGCCTAAGGGCATCAGAGAAGAGTCGGCGGTGTTTGAAAAAGAAGACATATCGGGCAATTTTATCGATAATGTAAGATATAACCTCGGCTGGGCATATGCAAGATTGAAAAAGTATCCCCAGGCAATAGAGCAATTTGAAAAAGTTTTTGATAAATCGCATGAACGGTTTTTACAAAGCGGCGCCTTGACCAGGATAGGAGACATTTATCTTGAACAAGATAAGGCAAAGGAAGCGGCAAAATATTACAACTCCGTCTTAACGGACTATCCCGACTCATATTATGCTGATTATTGCCAATATCAGCTTGGGATGGCATTTACCAAAGAAGGTGATTTTGACAGCGCCATATTGGCTTTTTCCGCGCTGCTTTCAAATTTTGCCAGCAGCAATTACCAAGATCAGGCCCATTATCAAATAGCCTCGGTTTATTTTCGACAGGGAAATTTCAAACTTGTAAAGAGGCAATTGGAACAGCTTATAAGGGAATTCCCCCAAAGCCCACTTGCCTGGGAAGCCACAATGCTTGCCGCCTTTTCCTTATATAATGAAGGGGACTATGAAGTGGCGTTGAGCGAGTTTAAAAGAGTTGTGCTTGAGTCTGGAGATGAGACTTTGAAAGTAAAAGCCCGATATCAGATCGGATTCTGTTATTATCGGCTAGGAATGGAAGATAATGCGGTTAATGAAATTAAAAATTTTATCTCTACATACCCCGACTCCGATCTCAGCGACGACGCCTTGCTATGGCTGGGACAGTTTTATTATCGTAAGCAAAACTACGCTGAGGCTCAACGATATTTAACCAGACTCGAGCACGATTTTACCAGCAGCGAGTCAGCGGAAGAAGCTTTACTTTGGAAAGCAAAATCCCTGCTGGCGCAAGAAAATGTGCAGGAAGGCTTAAGCGAGCTAAAAAGGCTGGAATCAGATTTCCCAAAAAGCGATATCTTGGCGGAAGCGCTGTTGCTCAAAGGAGATACTTTAAAAAAGCAGGGCGAGGTAAAACCTGCGCAAGCCGCTTACGAAAAAGTAATCGGACGTTTTCCCGGCACTGACTTAGCCAGATTGGCTCATAAAAAGAATGCCCAGGTCATGGAGGAGAATTCTTCCTTCTCTGAGGCGATCGAGGAATATAAGCTAGGTTTGGGTTCGCAAAGCGTCGATCTGAATGCCGAAATACAGTTTGCCATCGCCAGATGCCAGGAAAAACAGGGAGAGCTTCAAAAAGCGCTGGACGAGTTTTTAAAAGTCTGCTATTTATACCCGCAGAGCCTCTCTTGGACAAGAAAAGCACAGTTAAAATGCGCACAAATATACGAAACACAAGACAAAAAAGATGAAGCTATAATTATATACAAAAAATTAGCCGATCAAGACATTCCTGAGGCTATTCCCGCACGCGAAAGACTAGAACGCTTAGAAGCCTTAAAATAATATCAAAAATGCTACGGGCCTATATTGGGAGGTGGCATATGAAACTGCCACGGATTGGATATCTTCTTGTTATTTTATTTCTTGCTCAAACATCGGCCTACGCTAATCATAATTGGCTCGCGCTAAACAATGGTTTGAGCGATAGACAGATGCGGACCATATCAATATTTGACCGAAACAGTAAATTTATCTGCGCGGCTTCAGAAAAAAATCTTTATTTTTCAGGGGACCATGGATATAGCTGGAAGACAATTTTTTCACTGCAGGCAAAAGAGGGAGAAATAAATTCTGCGTGTTTCGGCCCCACAGACCAGAACATCCTTTATGCAGCGACTAGCGACGGTTTATACAGAACGGTGGATCAAGGACTCAACTGGCAAAAAATATTCAGCGGCATAAATCAAATAGCAAACAACGTACGCTGCATAGAATGTAATAAACAAGATAACGAAATTATATATATAGGCTCGGAAGACTCTTTGCGCTATTCCCGAGACGGGGGCCAATCGTGGATGAAGGCCGAGTCCCTGCCTCATTCCGAAGTAAAATCTTTAGCCTTGCATCCTAAAAACCCGTATATTTTGTATTTAGCAAACACCCTTGGCCTTTTTAAGACTGTAGACGGCTCTGGGACCTGGAAAAGGACATTTGTTACCTCCCATGAACTCTGCGAAGATGAGCAGGAGCAAGAGCCTTATCAGGAAAATCAAGACCAAAGCCTAATTAACTCTATTTCCATAAACAAAAACGACCCAAGGAAAATCTTTATCGCTACCGGAAATGGGGTCTATTGTTCACAAGATGCAGGTGAATCATGGGAAAAGCTACCTTCCTATGGCCTAAAATCCGATTTTGTCAACTTTGTAGTGTCTACTAGTGAATTAAACGACGCGCTCTATGTGGGTACTAAAAACGGCGTCTTCAAGTTCATTGCCCAGGAAAACCGTTGGAGTCAATTATATCAAGGCATGGTTTTTCAAGAAGTACGCGCGATAGACGTAGATACGTTAAATAAAGAAATATTTCTTGCATCAGATAAAGGAATTTTTAAAACTGACAGGAAGGCATTGCTCGCTAAAAGCGAGGGTCAACGATTACCAAAACTGATAATCCCTTTATCCGTCGAACGTAAAGATAATAACCAAAACATGCAAGAGGGCAAAATAAACAGGAATTTTGAACAAGTTTTAAATGAACTAAATCACCGCGAACCATCGGTACAAGAGGTACAGGAAGCTGCTTTACGTTATGCCGATGTCGTCCATCCGGAACAAATAAGGGATTTGCGTCGAAGCGCAAAAATAAAGGCATTGCTACCGGAGGTAAGTCTAGATTATGATAAGACTATACAGTCCGGGGGAACGGGCAACAACTTCGGTAACTTTATTATCGGCCCCAGGGATTGGGGATTGACATTATCTTGGGATGTGGGGGATTTAGTTTTTAGCGAACAGGTCAGACTAATCGATAGCAATACTCGGCTCATGGTTCAGTTAAGAGATGACATTCTCGATGAAGTGACAAGATTGTATTTTGAAAGAAGAAAGCTACAAACAGAACTTATCGTAAACCCGCCAAAAACAGCCCAGGAAAAATTGACTAAAATCTTAAGATTAGAGGAGCTTACGGCAAATATCGACGCCTTAAGCGGAGGATACCTGTCGCGCAAACTTGAGAAATGACCGTAAATCCGGCCATAGAAAAATTTTTATAAAAATATTAGCAAAAAACTTGACAGTGTGGTAGAATACTTGTGTAAAAATAGCCCCTAACAATTAAAAAGTAAAAACAATGCGCGAAAAAGCAAAAATTCTTTTAGTTGACGATCAACCCGATTTTCTAGAGCCGATAGCCTTTTTACTAAAGAGTAACGGTTATGAAGTCCTGTTAGCCAACAATGGAGCGGCAGCGCTAGAAATAATCACCACCAATAAGCCCCAAATCGTCTGTATGGACATTGTAATGCCGGAAATGGACGGTTTAGAGACCTTGGCAAAGATCAGGGAAATGGATAAAGATTTGCCTGTCATTATGCTTACCGGCCATCCAGATGAAGAAAATCAGGCCAAGGCCCGCAGTTTAGGCATTACTGAATTTTTTCCAAAAAGAGGTAATGTTTGGCAACTTCCAACTATAATCGAAAAGACGCTTAAAAAGCCTAAAAGTTCCCCTTCCGACCAATCAAACAAAGAGAAATAGAGTAAGCCAGTTAAATGCCCAGCTATAAAGATTTCACTTGACTAAATCTATATTTTATGGTAAGTTAGAGCAAAATTTATGGCAAATTCCTACCGTCAAGCCTCAAGATTTAGAGGTTCCTATAAGGTGCGCTTCAAGCCAAATTCGTTATCATAAATTCAGGAAAATTCTGTAGGATAAGGCCTGTTATTAGGTTAAACTTTATAAGGAGGATCTCTAGAAAAGCGCAAAAGTCCTAAAAGGACAAAAAGACTAGCCTTTCTTTGACCATCCCTTCACAAAAAAACCCATTAATGATAGATTCCACTAAGTGCTTCATAATCAACAAGTTAAGGAAAATATATAAGTGAAGAAAAAGATCGTACTTATTGACGGTACTTCTTTCTGCTATAGGGCTTTTTATGCTATTAAAAGGCTTAGTACCTCTAAAGGTCAACCGACAAACGCCGTTTATGGCGTCATAACCATGTTGAACAAGTTGCTCGCGGAACAAAAGCCTAACTATCTCGGCTTTGCCTTTGACTTAAAAGGCCCGACTTTCCGGCATAAAAAATATGACAAATACAAGATCCAGCGAAAGCCTATGCCCGATGAACTTTCTACACAAATTCCTACAATCAAGAAAATTTTAAAAGCCTATAAGGTCCCTATATTTGAAAAAGATGGATATGAGGCTGATGACGTGATAGCAACTTTGGCCAAGAAATTATCCGCAATTATAGCTGACAATAAAGCCGGTTTCGAGATATTAGTAGTCACGGGCGATAAGGATATTTTGCAGATAGTAAGCGATATCATCAAGGTAGTCAATCCGCACAAAGATAATTTGATAATGGACGGATCTTGGGTAAAAAATAATTTTGGGGTGATTCCCGAAAGAATATTGGATATTATGGCTTTAGCCGGAGATTCCAGCGACAATATCCCTGGCGTTCCGGGAATAGGCCTTACGACAGCTATAGACCTTGTAAAAAATTTCGGCACTCTAGATGAAGTCCTGGCCAATACTAATAATATAAAGAACAAGTCCAGGGCCGAAAAAATCCGTGAGTTTGCCGCACAGGCGCAAATGAGCAGAGAACTGGCAAAGTTGGACTCCGATATCCCGCAGTTCAAGCAAATGGAAGCGGCTGAATTACTCGAACAGCTTAAAGTAGAAGAGGCCAATAAACAGGCCCTTTTTGAGATTTTTAAAGAACTCGAATTTAAGACTCTATTGGCCGAGCTCATTCCTGAAAATGCAGGCCCTATAAAACACGAACTTATTACCGAAAAGGAAGCTCTGCAGAAAGTGATAAAAGATGCACGTGCAAAAAAAGAGATAACAATCCACATGCATGCTTTACACGCAGAGCCGATGCGCGCTGAAATTTCAGGCCTGGCTTTGGCCTTGGATAACGAAACCAACTACTATATCTCTTTTAAGGCATTGCCCATAGATCTGTTAAAACCCATATTAGAAGACGCAAGGCCTATTAAAATAGGGCATGACCTAAAATTCGCCAAAGTGGCATTATCAAATTACGGCATCGCCCTACAGGGCGTCGGATTCGATACTATGCTTGCCGCATATCTGCTGGAGCCCTCTTTTGGCAAATATGACCTTGAGGATTTGGCCTTGGAGCATTTAAGCTTGAAGCTAGAAAACCCTAATCACGCTAATGAAAAACAATTGGCAAAAGCATCTTGTCATAAAGCTAACTCAATTTTAAGATTGGCCGCTGTTTTGCGCAATAAGATCAACCAGGCAGGTATGTCGGCCCTTTTTGAAAAACTAGAAATGCCCTTAATCGATGTGCTCTCGGATATGGAAAAAAACGGAGTTGTTTTAGATAAAGACTTTCTACTTCATTTATCGCAAGAATTTGAAAACATGTTAAAAAAGCTGACAAAAGACATTTATGAGATGGCCGGTGAGGATTTCAACATTAATTCCCCTAAGCAGCTTAGTCAGATCTTGTTTAAAAAGTTGAAATTAGCGGTGATTAAAAGGACGAAAACAGGGTTTTCCACTGATACCGAAGTCTTGGGCAAATTGACACAAGCCCATCCCATAGCCCGTACACTTTTAGAGTTTCGCGAGGTATCAAAATTGAAGTCTACCTATGTAGACGGCCTGCTAAAGCTGATCCATCCAAAAACAGGAAAAATCCATACTTCATTCAACCAGACCGGCACAGCCACGGGAAGGCTCTCTTCAAGCCAGCCTAATTTGCAGAACATACCCATCAAAACTAACTTAGGCAAGACTATACGCCGCGCTTTTGTGGCCGAAAAGAAGAATCATCTGTTGCTTTCGGCGGACTATTCCCAAATAGAGCTGAGGATCCTGGCCCATCTTTCGCAAGATAAAAAGCTTATTTCCGCTTTTAAAAACGATTCCGATATACACTCTTATACGGCATCATTGATATTTGGGGTTGGCTTAGATGAGGTAAAGACGCAGATGAGAGACGCGGCCAAAACGGTAAACTTCGGTATCATTTACGGAATGAGCGCATTTGGTCTGGCCAAGGACCTGAGTATTGCACAAGACAAGGCCCAGGAATTCATCGAGGCCTACTTCAAAAGGTATACCGAGGTAAAGAAATATATGGAACAGCAGGTGAGCCTTGCACAAAAACATGGATTTGTGACCACGCTTTTAAAACGCCGGCGCTACCTGCCGCAAATAAACAGTGAAAATGAAAATATAAGGCAATTTGCACAAAGGGCGGCAATCAACGCTCCCGTGCAAGGTTCGGCGAGCGACCTAATCAAGACAGCCATGATCGAAATCCACAAGGTGCTCACAGACCAGTATTCTGATGTAAAAATGCTGCTTCAGGTACATGATGAACTTGTATTTAGCGTAGATGAAAATATGCTAGAACATGTCAAGTCCATTATAAAGGAAAAAATGGAAAATGCGATCAAGCTGCGCGTACCGATAAAAGTCTCAATTAAGACAGGAAAAAATTGGATGGAGATGAATTGAATATTTGCAAAGGAGAGCAAACATGAAAGTTTTGTTTTGTTCCAGTGAAGTAGTCCCTTTTGCCAAAACCGGTGGTCTGGCTGATGTGGCTGGCGCGTTGCCGGTGGCGTTGGAAAGGGAGGGCACTCAGGTAAAGGTTGCCCTGCCCAAATATCGGTCTGTCAAAGATCGCGGTGCAACTGAAAAAATGGGCAAGAATGTAGAAGTATATCTGGTCGAGAATGAAAAATATTTTGACCGTAAGGAACTTTACGGGGAGGGAGGCGCGGATTATCCCGACAATTTAGAAAGATTTTCTTTTTTCTGCAAACAACTTCTGGACTTACTGCAAAAGAACAAATTCAAACCCGATATTATCCATTGCAACGATTGGCAAACCGCGCTAATCCCCATTTATTTGCAGACAACGCTTAGCGATAACCGGTTTTTCCAAAAAACCAAGACTATTTTTACTATCCACAATCTGGCATACCAGGGATTATTTGGCCCTGAGCAATTCCCATTGACCGGCCTAAATAATGAACTTTTCAATATGCAGGGTCTGGAATTTTATGGCAAAGTAAACCTGCTTAAAGGCGGTCTACTCTTTTCCAAATTCATTACTACTGTCAGCCCGACATATGCGAAAGAAATCCAAGAGCCTCAATTCGGGTGTGGCTTGGAAGGTGTCTTAAAGGAGAGGTCAAACAAGCTCTTTGGGATAATCAACGGGCTTGACTATTCGGTATGGAATCCCTCGCAAGACAAACACATTTTTCAGAAATATGATGCAAGTTCTCTCAGCTCTAAATATAAAAACAAGACGGGGTTACAGGAAGAGCTGGGTCTGCCAAAAAATAGCGCTATCCCCTTGATCGGAATTATTACGCGCCTGGCCGAACAAAAAGGAATAGAGCTCGTGATAGGGGCGCTAAATAAGATGGCAAAGTCCAAGCTGCAATTTGTTCTCTTGGGAACCGGTGATGAAAAATATCACGTTGCCCTGGAAAAGATTAAGAAAAAAGGGTATAAGAACATCTCGATTCAGATCCGTTTCGACAATACGCTGGCCCATAAGATCTACGCCGGCAGCGACATGTTCCTGATGCCTTCATACTACGAACCCTGCGGATTAGGCCAGTTGATCTCGTTTAAATATGGCACTATCCCCATTGTGCGCAAAACAGGGGGCCTTGCGGATACCGTTGTTGATTTTGACGCCAGCAAGGGCAGCGGAAACGGCTTTGTCTTTACAGATTTTACAAGTGAGGCGTTGTTCAATACGATTACAAGATCTATTGCTGTCTATAGCGGGAAAAAAGCCCTCTGGAGCAAGTTGGCAGGAAAAGTCATGCAACAGGATTTTTCCTGGAATGCCTCGGCAAAAGAATATATAAAACTTTACAGACGTGCCTTGGATGAAAAGTAAAAAAAAGACAAAATGGGTTATTGGCCTTACGGGCGGCTTCTGCAGCGGAAAAACGACAGTCGCGAATATATTCAAAAGACAGGGTATTCAGATTATTGACGCAGATAAGATCTATCATAGGCTCATAAGGCCTGGGCGCCCGCTTTATAAAACATTGGTTTCTGGATTCGGAAGAAAAATCGTCAAACGCGATTGGCGGATAGACCGTAAGAAGCTTGCCCGGGTGGTGTTCAATGATAAAAAATGCTTGGCTAAATTAAGTAAAATAACACATCCTCCGGTGGTCAAGGCAATCAAAAAAGAAGTTCAGAAATTCAAAGATTCAGACAGGCAAATCGCTATAATCAACGCCCCGCTTCTGATCGAAGCCAACCTAGTTAATATAGTCGATCGGCTCGTGGTAGTCAACGCTGAGAGGAAAACTCAAATTGCAAGATGTACTAAGAAATTGAGGCTTGCTCCTGATGAAGTAAAGAAAAGAATAAATGCCCAGATGTCGACAAGAAAGAAGGTCGCGCTGGCTGATTATATAATAGACAACAACGGAACGATAGCCCATACCAGAAGACAGGCAAAAGCTATTTTAAGAGAGTTTCGAAACGCAAGAAAACGGGGGAGGAAGCGATGGATATCGCGAGTTTAAAAAATCTAAAAATGACTGACCTGGCCAAAAAAGGCAAAGACCTTAAGATCAACGGGGCCAGCGGCCTGAAAAAACAGGATTTAATCTTTAGGATCTTGCAGGCACAGGCACAAAAAGAAGGGCATATTTTCGGAGAGGGTATCTTGGAGGTCCTGCAAGATGGCTTTGGTTTTTTGCGTTCTCCAAACTATAACTATCTGCCTTGTCCGGACGATATTTATATTTCACCTTCGCAAATCCGTAAATTCGCTTTACGCACAGGCGACACTGTAAGCGGGCAGATCCGCCCCCCTAAGGAGGGCGAAAAATACTTCGCGATGTTAAAAGTGGAAGCCGTTAACTTCGAAAATCCTGAGCAGGCAAAGGATAAAATCCTTTTTGACAATCTAACCCCTCTTTATCCAAAAGAACGCTATCTACTTGAGACCACCGCGGATGAACTATCCACCAGGATCATGGATTTAATCACTCCTCTGGGAAAGGGCCAAAGGGCATTGATCGTCGCTCCCCCTTACAGCGGCAAGACTGTAATCATGCAGAAGGTCGCCAACAGTATAACCAAAAACAATCCCGATACGATTATGATAATCCTGTTGATTGACGAAAGGCCGGAGGAGGTCACGGATATGGAGCGCTCTGTTAAAGCAGAGGTAATCAGCTCTACATTTGACGAGCCGGCTGAAAGACATATTCAAGTAGCCGAAATAGTCCTAGAAAAGGCCAAAAGATTGGTAGAACATAGAAAAGACGTGGTGATATTACTTGATAGCATCACGCGCTTAGCTAGGGCATATAACACCATAGCCCCGCACAGCGGCAAGATTCTGACAGGAGGCGTGGATTCCAGCGCCCTGCATAAACCTAAGCGTTTTTTCGGGGCCGCCCGCAGCATCGAAGAGGGAGGCTCATTGACGATCATAGCTACAGCCTTAATTGACACGGGCAGCAGAATGGATGAAGTTATATTCGAAGAATTCAAGGGAACGGGAAATATGGAACTGCAGCTTGACAGGAACTTATTTCAACGTAGAATATATCCGGCCATTGATATCAAGCGTTCTAACACGCGCAAAGAAGAGTTACTTTTAGATCCCGAAGAATTAAAAAAGGTCTGGCTCCTACGCAAGGCGTTGAATGAGCTTAGTTCGGTAGAGGCAATGGAGCTCTTAAAAGGCAAACTGCAGAAGTTTAAGACCAATGCCGAATTTTTATTGTCTTTAGATAAACTCAATCTGGTATAAAGGAGGAAAAAATGAAACCAAAGATCCACCCTAATTACAAAGAGACCACGATTACGTGTGCCTGCGGAGAGGTAATCCATACCCGTTCGACCAAGCAGAACATCCGAGTAGAAATATGCTCTAAATGCCACCCTCTTTACACAGGCAAGCAGAAATTTGTCGATTCAGCAGGCCGGGTAGAAAAGTTCAGACGCAAATACGGAAAAAAAGAACAGTAAACCAAGAGCCGACAGCTGATAGCTGAAAGCTGAAAGCTAAAAAAATGTTTGAACGGTTGTCAAAACTTGAAAAACGCTATAAAGAACTGGAAAGCTTGCTGTCAGACCCTAAGACGCTGCAAGATAAAAACCTCTATGCCAAACATGCCAAGGAATTTGCAGCCCTAGGCGTTATTACTAATAAGCATAAGGAATATGTTTCTGTGGTGCAAGAACTTAAAAAGATCGCCGAAATGCTAAAAAGCAAAGACCATCAAAACGATAAAGACTTTCTAGAATTGGCCAACCAGGAGCTTTCAGAGATGGAAGCAAAAAAGGCTGATTTGGAACATCAACTGGAAAACCTTTTGATCGAGGATGATGGCACCACGCACAAAAATGTCATAGTTGAAATACGAGCTGGCACAGGGGGAGAAGAGGCAGCTCTCTTTACCGCAGACCTCTACAGGATGTATGCCAAGTACGCCGCTAAGTCCGGCTGGAAAATAGAAGTGATGGGCTCTCGGCCTACTTCTATTGGGGGATTTAAGGAAGTTATTTTCTCCATCCAAGGCGTAAATGCCTTTAAAAAGCTGAAGTATGAAAGTGGTGTTCATCGTGTACAGCGCGTCCCGGCCACTGAGGCATCCGGCCGCATCCATACCTCAGCGGTGTCCGTGGCGGTTTTGCCAGAACCGGAAGAAGTAGAAGTAAATATCGACCCCAAAGACCTAAAGGTTGACGTTTATCGTTCTACTGGGCCAGGCGGACAAGGAGTCAACACAACCGACTCCGCTGTGCGGATTACACATATGCCCTCAGGTATCGTGGTCAGCTGTCAAGACGAACGGTCGCAAATCAAAAATAAGGCAAAAGCCATGCGTGTTTTAAGGGCCCGGATTTTAGATAAGATCCAAAGTGAGCAGCAAAATAAAATCAGCCAACAGCGTAAGTCTCAAGTAGGGACAGGTGACCGCAGCGAAAAAATCCGCACATATAACTTTCCCGATCGCAGGGTCACTGACCATCGAATAGGGCTGACCCTACATAAATTGGAACTGATCTTGGATGGGGGGCTTGAGGAAATCTCTGCCGCACTCCTGGAAGAGGAAAAGAAGATAAAATTAAAACAATGGAAAAAAGAATAAGCCTGCTCAATTCGGGTTCAAGATATTTATCTCAAGCAGGAATAGAGAACTCCCTGCAGGAAGCGGAGATCTTTCTTTCACATACATTGTCTTGTCCGCGATTTGAGCTTTACCTTGATAATCTGGAAGTGCAAAAGACTAAACAAGAACACTTTTGGCAACTTCTGAATGCGCGGATGCAAGGATTGCCCGTACAATATCTTTTGGGTTCCACAGAATTTATGGGGCTTGAGTTTAGTATAAGGCCAGGGGTATTTGTGCCGCGGCCGGAAACCGAAATACTGCTGGAAGAGGTCTTGAAGCTTTCAGCCTTCAGCCTTCAGCCTTCAGCTAAGGTCCTGGATATTGGAACAGGCTGCGGCAATATTGCCATCAGTTTGGCAAAATTCAGGGGTAATTATAGTATTTTTGCTTGCGATATCTCAGAAACTGCCCTAAAATTAGCAAAGGTGAATTCTTTTGAACATAAGACGGCCGTCTCTTTTGTCAAAAGCGACTTATTTTCGGCCTTCAAAAAACGCGAGCTTTTTTCTCTGATTATCAGCAATCCTCCTTACATTAAGACAAATACGATCTACTCTCTGTCCAGAGAGGTGCAACATGAGCCAAAATGTGCCTTGGACGGCGGCGCAGACGGCCTGTTTTATTACCGCAAAATCATAAAAGACGCCACCGATTATCTGAAAAAAGGCGGTCTCCTGGCCCTGGAAATTGGAGATGGGCAGTCAGTAGCGGTTCGCGAGATATTGGATCAATCTGGGGATTTTTGTAATATCTCGATAGTTAAAGATTATAATAATCTCGATAGAGTTGTGGTCGCCCATAGAAAGGCTTTAAATGGATAAACTTGTCATCGAAGGCGGGAAAAAGTTGCGCGGAAGCGTACAGATCAGCGGGGCTAAAAATGCCGCCTTGCCGATATTGGCGGCCTCTTTGCTTACGGAAGAAAGATCGGTCATCACCAATGTTCCGCCATTACGTGACGTCCAGACTATGATAAAAATCTTAAGGAGCCTGGGGATCAAGATACACATGGAAGAAGACCAAATTATAGTCCAACCAGGCAAGTATTCGGGATTTACCGCTCTATATAAAATCGTCAGCACCATGAGGGCGTCAATTTGTGTATTGGGGCCTCTGCTTGCCAGCAAAGGCAAGGCTAAGGTATCCTTGCCAGGTGGTTGTGTCATCGGGCCTCGCCCCATCGACTTACATCTTAAGGGACTGCGAGCTTTAGGTGCTAAAATCAAGATTGAACATGGTTACATTGTGGGGGACGGGAAAAAACTGAAAAGCAACCGCATTTATCTGGGCGGCCCTTTTGGTTCCTCGGTATTAGCTACCGCCAATGTGCTGATGGCAGCAACACTTACTCCCGGAAAAACAATATTAGAAAACGCCGCCTGTGAGCCGGAAATCGTCGACTTGGCCAATTTTTTAGTCAAGATGGGGGCCAAGATCAAAGGGCAAAAGACACATATTATAGAGATCGACGGCGTAAAGAAGTTAAACGGCGCCCACCACCGCATAATTGAAGATAGGATTGAAGCAGGAACATATGTCCTAGCGGCAGCGATTACAAAAGGGGAAATTACAATCAAGGGCGCTTGCATTGGACACTTGGGAGCCCTAATTGATAAATTAAGAGAAGTGGGAGTGGTTATTAGCAATATTGGGAATTCCATATATGTAAAAAGCACAAGGAATCTCAAGCCAGTTGACATAACTACATTACCTTTTCCTGGTTTCCCCACGGACCTACAAGCCCAGATGATGGCTCTGATGTGTGTTTGTTCGGGAATAAGCGTGATTACAGAAAAAATATACCCTGAAAGGTTTATGCACATAAGCGAATTGAACAGGATGGGCGCTCAGATCATGAAGGAGGGCTCAAGCGCCATCATCAAAGGAGTCCCTAAACTCAGTGGCGCACCGGTAATGGCATCCGATTTACGCGCTTCCGCAGCCTTGGTATTGGCAGGGTTAGTTGCTAAAGGACGCACTGACATTTCCCGGGTATATCACCTGGACCGCGGTTATCAAAAAATGGAAGAAAAGCTCTCCCGCCTGGGGGCCAAAATCTGGCGGGAAAAAGAGTAAAAAAATAAAGGAGGAATAAATGTCGTTAATGATCAGATTGAAAAGACTGGGCACCAAAAAGAAACCGCATTCCAGAATCGTGGTTCTGGAAAAAAGCAGTGGAAGAGACAGCCGTGAAATCGATAACATCGGCTTCTACGACCCTACAAAAAATCCGCCTTACACAAAGGTAGATAAGCCAAAGGCGGAAAAATGGTTAGCCTCGGGAGCTCAGCTATCAGAGACAGTAAAAAGTATATTCAAAAAGCAAGGCATATTTTAACCGACTCTCTTTGATTTACGCAATCAGAGCATAAAGTATGATGAAAATCGACGTATTAACGATCTTCCCGAAGATGTTCGCACCGGTATTGAACGAATCTATAATCAAGCGTGCGCAAATTAAAAAACGGGTACGGATCGATATCCACGATTTAAGAGACTTTACAACTGATAAACACCGTAAGGTTGACGATAGGCCTTTTGGCGGAGGGCCGGGTATGATTTTTTGTCCTCAACCGATATTTAGCGCGGTGGAATCAATAGTCCCAATACGCGGGAAGCGCAAAGCAAAGATAATCCTATTGACCCCGCAGGGAAAAAAGTTAACACACGATCTGGCTAAAAAATTATCCCGGCAAAAACACTTGGTGTTGATCTGCGGACATTATGAGGGTGTGGACCAAAGAGTCCGCAAAAAATTGATTACGGATGAAATTTCTATTGGCGATTATGTGCTTACTTGCGGGGAGTTACCGGCAATGGTATTGATAGATTGTGTAGTCAGGCTTATTCCTAAGGTCTTAGGAAAAGACGAGTCCCGTGATTTTGAATCGTTTAGCCAAGGTTTATTGGAATATCCTCAATATACCCGGCCAGCGGTATTTAGGGGAATGTCTACACCGCGGGTCCTTCTCTCAGGAAATCATAAACTGATAGAAAAGTGGCGCAAAGATATGGCCCTGAAACTGACAAAAACAAGAAGGCCAGATTTGTTAAAACAAGGAAGGAGTATAGACAGATGAAGCACGTAGATATTATTGAACCCGGATATCTCAAAAAAGATATTCCAGAGTTTAAACCCGGTGACACTGTCCGCGTACACGTAAAGATCAGAGAAGAAGACAAAATACGCATACAGGTCTTCGAGGGTACGGTGATTAGAAAACGCGGCCGGGGTACAAAGTCAACGTTTACCGTGCGCAAGGTCTCTTATGGCGAAGGAGCGGAAAGGGTATTTCTGCTGCACTCACCGTTGATCGAAAAAATACAAATAGTGAAATCCGGAAAGACCAGACGGGCAAAGTTATATTATCTTAGAGAAAAGAAGGGTAAGAAATCTAAGATTGAGCAAAAAGTGGAAGAGGCATAACCTAAAGCTACAAAGGTTTGAGCAGCGCATTTGTCCCAAAAAGTATAAAATTATCGCCGGGATAGATGAGGCTGGCCGCGGCCCTTTGGCTGGGCCTGTGGTAGCAGCCGCGGTAGTACTAAAAAACAAAACTTTTGCCAGTAAGATCGCGGACTCAAAATTACTAGCGCCGCTTGCCCGCGAGCGCGCCTTTATAGAAATAATGCAGAAGGCAAATGTGGGCATCGGAATAGTCGATAACAGTGTAATTGACAAGGAAAATATACTTCAAGCCACCGTTATCGCCATCAACAAAGCGTTAGATGATTTAAACATGCAGCCGGAATATCTGCTGATAGACGGTAAGTTTGAAAAGAACAAATTCCCGTTCCTTTATAAGACAGTGATAAAAGGCGATAGCCTCTGTTTTTCCATTGCCTGTGCTTCAATTGTGGCCAAGGTGATAAGAGACAGTTTAATGGCCTACTACGCTACTGTGTACCCCCAATATGGTCTCAACAAAAATAAAGGCTACGGTACCAAAGAGCATATTTTTTCAATTAGAAAATTCGGGATTACTCCTATACATCGAAAAAGCTTTAAGCCCGACATTATGAGCCGAAGATACACTATTAAAGAATACAATCAGCCTTTATCAGGAGGTGATTAATGGAGTCTTTTCAAGAGCGCAGGAAATATATGCGGCTGAAGACTTCGGTCCAGGTAAAATATACCATAATCGGCAACCCCGGCGAGATCGAGGTCTTTTCCAAAGATGTAAGCGCTGGCGGGATTTGTATGTATTTAGGGGAGGAGCTGGTTGCGGATACCCCCTTACAGCTGGAGATCGTAATACCAGATTTAAAGGACCCTATACATGCCTTAGGCAGGGTCGTCTGGCAAAAGAAAGACAAGGGTCAAGAGGAACAGGTTAAGTTGGAGACTGGGATTGAATTCACCGGCATCAGCGACTTCGACCGCTTTAATATAAATCGATACGTACAAGGGAAAACAGAATAACAAACCTGAAATGTTCCTTTTTTTGGCTACCGAGAGTTTTTGGGAGGTATGGGCATGAAAGTGACAATTATAGGACCGGGCGCCATAGGTACATTATTGGCAGCGTTTCTGGCACGCAAAAACAATGAGGTTTGGTTGCTGGATAAATATACTGAACGCGCCTTAAAGATAGGCAAGGGCGGCATACGCGTGGAGGGTCTGACTAAAATCAATGCCAAAGTCAAGACCACCTCCGAAGCCAAGGAGATCGGTCACCAAGATGCCGTAATTTTATGTGTAAAGTCATATGATACCGAAGAAGCCATAAAAAAGACAGGGGCCCTGGTTAAAGAAGATACCCTCGTTTTGACTCTGCAAAACGGTATAGGTAATACCCAGATACTAAACGATATAATCGGGGAAGACCAGGTCCTGGCCGGTATAACCTCGCAAGCGGCGACTATAATAAGACCTGGGGTAGTACGGCATACCGGAAAAGGAGAAACTGTAATAGGGCGGACTACAAAAAAGCCTTTGGGCCGCGCGAGGGTCTTGCTGGAACTTTTAAATAAAGCCGGGATGCCTACACGCACAACAAAAGATATCAATTCTTTAATCTGGTCCAAGCTAATCATTAATTCCGGGATAAACGCCATTTCTGCAATCACCAGGTTGAAAAACGGTGCTCTCCTAGACTACCCTGCCGCAAGAGAGCTGATGCGCCAAGCGGTATCAGAAGCAGCTCGAGTGGCAAAAAGGAAACGGATAAGGCTTAACTACGACGATCCAATACAAAAAGTAGAATCGGTTTGTAAGGCCAGCGGCGAAAATCTATCTTCTATGCTTCAGGATGTATTGCGCAAAAAAAAGACCGAAATAGATTTTATCAATGGGGCCATTGTACGCCAAGGGAAAAGCCTAAACATCGCTACAACCGTCAATGAGACCCTAACCAATCTTATCAAAACGATAGAGAACAGCTACCAGCAACAACAGTAAAACGGAAGGAGGGGGAAATGGAAGAGCAGAAAATCGGCGTAGTTACTCATTATTACAATCACCTTGGCGTAGGGATCATCAAGATCGAGAGTATCGGCTTAAAAGTCGGGGATAAGGTCCGAATTAAAGGGCATACGACCGACCTGGAGCAGACAATCGGTTCTATGCAAATCGAGCATAAAGATGTTCCAGAAGCAAAAGCCGGGGACGCGGTAGGAGTAAAATTTGATGAACACGTCCGCGAACATGATGAGGTGTTTAAGGTCATTGAATAGCCAGGGGTTATATGCCAGACAAAACTGAAAAGATCGTTCTGGACCTAGAGACCAAAAAAGGCTTTCAAGAGGTAGGCAGGAACAATTTAGGCCTTTTAGGCATCTCAGTAGCGGGGTTTTATTCCTATAAAGAAGACGCCTACAGGGTAATACCCGAAGCAGATATTGCCCAGCTTAAACCTTATCTGCAACAGGCAGAGCTAGTTATAGGATTTAATCTCAAAAGGTTCGACTATCCGGTATTGCAACCGTATATGGAATTTGACGTAACACAATTAAACACTTTAGACATGTTTGAGGAAGTATATAATAAGTTGGGTTTTAGGCTCAGCTTAGACAGCATTGCTAAAGCCACGCTCCAAGTTGGTAAAACCGGCTCTGGACTAGACGCCCTGAAGTTTTTCCAACAGGGCGAAATGAAAAAACTCGCCGAATATTGCCGGCAAGACGTATATATAACTAAAGAAGTTTACGAATACGGCCTTAAACACGGCCATCTTCTTTACCACAACAAGCTAGCGTTAGAGACCATCCCGATAAGTTGGGGAGAATCTAAAAACATAAAAGAGATCCTCCTGGACGCATTCTCGGAACACAAGACAATTGAGATAGAATATTCCGCCTCCATGGCAAACTCGGGAAAAAGACAACCACGAAAAATAGATATCTATGGCTTCGACCTAGGAAGGGTAATCGCCTTCTGTCATTTGCGAAACAATATGCGTACCTTTAATATCCGCAGGATCCTTTCGGCGAAGGTTACGGACAAAACATATAACATCCCTGCCGCCTTCGACCTCCAGGCATTTATAGCAAAGCAAAAATTTTAAAAGTGGGGCACTGATGAAAGTAGCCACTGCCTATCAGATGAAACTCATAGATAGACAGACAATCAAGAAATACGGCATCCCTTCCTTAATTTTAATGGAAAACGCCGCCATATGCAGTGCCTTTTGGGCATTGCATCTACTAAAGCGCGGGCAGAAACGGGTCTATGTTTTCTGTGGTCAAGGGAATAATGGAGGTGACGGTTTTGCCTGTGCACGTCACTTAGTCAATCATGGGCTCAGCGTAAAAGTATATTTCTCGGGAAAATTAAAGAAGCTATCACAAGAATCGATGACTAACTATAAGATTTTAAAAAAAATGGGGCTTAGAATGCATAGGCCACGGCTATCCATTTTGGCCAAAGAGCTCAGAGGGGCCGACCTGGTTATCGACGCCCTATTAGGCATAGGCCTCGTAAATAATGTCAGGCAGCCCATTCGTAACATAATCGAAATAATAAACAATTCAAAAAAGCCAGTCCTGTCTTTAGATACCCCCTCGGGACTTAACAGCACAAATGGAAAAGTGTGTGCTGCAGCAGTAAAAGCCAGCCTTACGGTCACTTTTGGTTTGCCAAAAAAGGGTTTTTTTGCCAGCGGGGCAAACAGACTCCTGGGCAGGTTGGTGGTCTGCGATATAAGTATTCCGCGCGCACTCTTGAAATAACTTTATGGAAAAGATTGATATTGCGATTGTAGGAACAGGGATAACTGGTTTAGCGGTTAGCGCTTTCCTCTGCGAGCTGGATAAATCCATATTTGTGCTGGAAAAAAATGAAAATTTCGGCCAAGAAAGTTCCAGTAGAAATAGCGAAGTCGTACATGCGGGGATATATTATCCCCAACAAAGCATGAAAGCCAAATATTGTGTAGAAGGCAACAGGCTGATTTATGAGATCTGCGCAAAAAACGGTATCAGTTACAAAAAACTGGGCAAGCTAATTGCTGCGTCTGAGGAAAGTGAAATAGAAAAGCTAGATGCCCTTCTTGAAAAAGGGAAGGCAAATGGAGTCGAGGGACTACGCATTATCGCCAAAGACGAGATTAGAAAGCTAGAGCCAAACGTGAATGCAGCGGCGGCATTGCTTTCTCCAAATACTGGCATAGTAGACACGCATAATTTGATGAAATATTTCTACACTAAGGCTAAAGACCAAGGCGTAGAGTTCGTTTTTAATTCGGGAGTCAATGCCATAAACAAAAAAGGAGAGGAATATGTGGTCACGGTGCGGGATACAGATAGGACTGATTTTTCCTTCCTCACCCGGGTGCTTATAAACTGTGCAGGCCTAAACAGCGACAAAATAGCAGAAATGGCAGGCATAGACATCAATAAAGCCGGATATTCATTAAATTATTGCAAGGGGCAATACTTTCGTGTAGGTGGCTTAAAAAGCCAGATGATTAAGCACCTTATATATCCCGTGCCAGACGAAAAAGAAATATCGCTGGGAATCCATGCTACACCCGACTTAGGCGGAGGATTGCGCCTAGGCCCCGATGCACAATATATTGAGAGAGAACAGGCAAACTATATTGTTGATGAATCAAAAAAGGATTACTTTGCTAAAAGGGCTGCTAAACTTTTACCTTTCATCGACAGTGAAGATCTAACCGCTGATACTGCCGGAATCAGACCTAAACTTCAAGGTCCGCAAAGCGGCTTCAGGGATTTTGTGCTTGCCCATGAAAAACATAGAGGTTTTAAGGGCCTGATTAACCTTATCGGTATAGATTCTCCCGGTCTGACCGCTGCCCCTGCTCTGGCAAAAGAGGTACTCGAGATAGTAAAGGAACTTTTGTAGTCATATGCGTACTGGGATCGCACATCTACCCTTGCATTACGGAAAAGCACCCACCTGGCTTTTCGGGCGGATGAAAAACTTAGCCAGGGAAATAGTATCGGCTATAGTCAGCGAATATGGAAAAGATGAATTTTTATTTAAGATTTCCGACCCTTTTTGGTTTCAGGCTTTCGGTTGCTGCTTAGGATTTGATTGGCATTCCAGCGGATTGACCACAACAGTCCTGGGCGCGCTTAAAGAGGGTTTGAAGGGCGCGGATAAAGAATTGGGTATATTTGTGGCTGGCGGAAAAGGTGCTACATCCCGCAAGACACCCTATGAAATCGAACAAGTAGGACAAAAACGTCTGGTCAATATCGATCCCCGCTTGCTTATCTACGCCAGCAGGATGTCGGCAAAAGTAGACAATACCGCACTTCAAGACGGATATCAGCTATATCACCACAGTTTTATTTTTACCAAAGACGGGAAATGGGCTGTAGTGCAACAAGGGATGAATCCTTTATATCGCCTGGCCCGGCGTTATCACTGGCTTAGTGAGAATACAAGCGATTTTGTATGTGAACCACATAAGGCTGTATGTTGCGACAAAGCAACTTCTACGCTTAATTTGGTAGCCAAAGAAAGCTCTGAATGCCGGGCAACAAGCGCCAAACTTTGTTTAGAAAAACCCGAGAAGATTGTGCAAGATTTCAAAAGTCTGAGATTGGACAGACATCATGCGGTTTCTATAGATGACATACAACCTGAAAACTTAAAAAAAATACTTTTGAAAACTTATCAAACGCAACCTAAAAACTTTGAACAACTCCTGGGCATCCAGGGAGTCGGACCCAAGACTATCCGTGCACTGGCGCTGATTTCCGAGCTTATCCACGGAAAAGCTCCCTCTTTTCGCGATCCAGTACGCTTTAGCTTTGCTCACGGCGGAAAAGACGGACACCCATATCCAGTGAACAGGGAGGAATACGACCGCTCTATTCAAATACTAAAAAGTGCGATTAATCAAGCAAGGGTGGGGCAGAGCGAAAAGTCAAAAGCTATCAAAAGATTGAGCAATTTTTAAAGGAGAAAAAATGAGAATCCTAGTGGTCTATTATTCGCAAACAGGCAATACGAAAAAAATGGCCGAGATCGTGGCCCAGGCAGCCAAATCAAAAGAGACAAACGTCGACTTAAAGGAGGTCGGCGAAGTCAAGGCAAAGGATTTGCTCGATTATGATGGGATAATCATCGGCTCCCCCACATACTACGGCGGTATGGCCTGGCAAATTAAGCAATTAATCGATGAAAGCGTAGAACTTCACGGAGATCTGCAAGGCAAAATAGGCGGAGCTTTTTCTTCTTCGGCCAATATAGGCGGGGGAAATGAAACAACCATTCTGAATATCCTGCAGACCATGCTCATCCATGGAATGATCGTTCAGGGCACATCCTCAGGCGATCATTACGGCCCGGTGGCCATAGATTCGCCTGATGACCGGGCAGCCAAACAATGTAAACAATTAGGCCAACGGGTGGCGAGTTTGGTTAGGCAACTCAAAAAAAGATGAACCCCGTTAGACCATTGGTCTGATATGGGGTTATATAAATGGAGTCTAACGGGTTGAATAATAAAGAAATAGCTGAGATATTCTATCAGATCGCCGAAATCTTGGAGATACAAGGCGAAAATCGCTTTCGTATAAGGGCATACCAAAAGGCAGCACAAACTATCACATCTTTAGGCACTGATCTATCCGATATAGCCGGCAAAGGCGCTCTTGAGGAAATCCCGGGAATAGGCAAGGATTTAGCAAACAAAATAAATGAAATCCTTAAAACCGGAAAGCTTAAGTTTTATGAACAATTAAGAGACGAGATTCCAGAAGGGCTCACCTTATTGATGTCCGTTCCGGGAGTCGGGCCGAAAACCGCTAAGCTTCTTTACGATAAATTAGATATAAAAAATCTCAAGGATTTGGAAAAGGCGGCAAAAAAACACACGATTAGCACTTTGCCCGGTATAAAAGAAAAAACCGAAGAAAACATCCTCCGCGGAATAGCGCTGACTAAAAAGGCCAAAGAAAGAATGACCTTGGCTGGGGCAATTTCAATTTCTCAAGGATTTATTGAACCTTTAAAAAAACTTAAAGAGGTCAGGCAAATCGAAAGCGCCGGTTCTTTAAGACGCAAAAAAGAGACAGTCAGGGATATCGACATCTTGATTACCTCCAGCAAGCCATTGAAAATAATGGATGTATTTACTGGCCTGCCTCAAGTAAAAGAGGTCCAAGCGAAAGGGACAACAAAATCAAGCATCCTTACAGAAGAAGGGGTTCAGGTCGACGTGCGGGTCGTTCAACCAAAAAGTTTTGGAGCGGCACTTTTATATTTCACGGGATCAAAAGAACATAACATCAAATTGAGGCAATTGGCAATAAAATCGGGCTTAAAGATCAATGAATATGGCCTGTTTAAAAAGAAGAAGTGGATTGCCGGGAGAAAGGAAGAAGACCTATATAGGGCCCTAAAGCTGCCTTTGATCCCTGCGGAATTGCGCGAAGACCGGGGTGAAATCGAAAGAGGTCTAGAAAATAAACTGCCGCGGCTTTTGACTCTTAAAGACATCAGGGGGGACTTACACGTACATTCGAGATGGAGCGATGGCGATGCCAGCATAGAGGATTTAGTCAAAGCGGCACGCCGCAAGGGATATAAATATATCGCCATCTGCGACCATTCCCAGTCTATCAAGATTGCCAACGGTCTAAGCATTGAGCGTTTAAAGAAACAAATCGACTTAATAAAAAAATTAAACAAAAAGTTCAAAGATATTGCGATTCTTTCCGGAAATGAGGTTGACATTAAGTCCGATGGAAGCTTAGATTATCCTGATAAAGTATTAAAACAACTAGATGTGGTCGTGGCCGCAATACATACGGGGTTTAAGCAAAGCAGAAAACAGATAACCGAAAGAATCATACAGGCCATGCGCAATAAATATGTCACTACCATCGCTCATCCATCAGGAAGACTCCTGGGTCAGCGCGAGGCATATGATGTAGACATGGAAAAGGTCCTTGAGGTTGCTGCCGAAACAGGCACATTTATGGAAATTAATTCTTTCCCAGACAGGCTCGACCTTATAGATATCAATTGTCGCAGGGCCAAAGAGCTTGGCGTGAAGATGGCCATTGCAACCGATGCCCACACATTAGCACATTTGGATTTTATGTATTTAGGCGTGTGCGTAGCGCGTCGCGGATGGCTAGAGAAAGAAAACGTAGTCAATACGTACTCTAAAGATGGGATTTACAAAATAATCGGAAAAAAAAGGCACAATGGCTAAAAGAGAATTTTCGGCTGGGGGTATAGTTTTCAGGAACACAGATAAGGCTTTCGAGGTCTTGCTTATTAAAGATGCCTATGGTCGCTGGACGTGGCCCAAAGGGCACATCGATCAGGGCGAAAGCTCGCAAGAGGCCGCACTTAGGGAAGTCGGGGAAGAGGTGGGCTTGCGCAATGTACGTATTTTAAAAAAGGTAGGGCGCACCAACTATTTTTTTCGTTTAAAAGGAGAACTGATATTTAAGACCGTCTTTTTCTTCCTTATGGAAGCTGATAAAAAAGATGCCATACAAGTAGAAACGGATGAGATAGAAGACGCTAAATGGTTTAAACCAGAGCTGGCCTTAAAAAAAGTCGAATACAAAGGGGCAAAGGAAATGTTGGATAAAGCAATCAAAAAATATAAAACGGAGAAAAAATGATTACCCTAGATTACCCGTTTAAAAAAGAAATACTGGCCTGCGGTACAAGAGATTGGTCCGGCATCTGCCTGACCAAGAAAAATTGCGGTTATCTGGTCAACGACTTTAACAAGTCTGAAGACGAAACGTTGACTCAATATTATGAGCGCCGGGTAAAACAGCTGGAGACCGAATTAAAAGTCAAGCCCAAAGTCGTTGTCCACGACTTGCATCCGGATTACCATACCACTAAGTATGCTCGGGATTTCAGCCAAAAGAACAATAAGTTGCATTGTCTTGCAATCCAACACCATCATGCCCATATCGCAAGCTGTATGGCTGAGAATGAAATCAATGAAGTGGTCATGGCAGTGGTCTTGGACAATGCCGGCTATGGCGAAGACGGGAATTACTGGGGTGGCGGATTCTTTGTAGGAGACTTTAAAGGGTTCAGGAGATTAGGGCATCTGCAATATGTCCCGCTTACAAATGGTGGCCAGTCATTGTTGGAGTCGTGGCGACTGGCCTCAGGCTTTTTGTTCCAAACTTTTGGCGAAAGTTTTGTAGACCTGCCAATAGATTTTATTCGCCGCAGGCAAGCCAGCGACCTACAACAATTCAAACAGAACCATCAAGACACGCAATATTGTTCAAGCGCCGGCAGCCTCTTTGACGCTGTTGCGGCGATAGTGGGACTACGCGAAAAAGTGGACTATGAAGGGCAAGGAGCGATTGAATTGGAGAGAATAGCTAACCGTTCCTCGCATGTGGCAAATAGGACTTATGATTTTTCAATAAACAAAAATAAAGAAGGATTTCTTATCCAGCTCGAGCCGATTTTTAAAAACATAGTAGAAGACCTGAAAAACAATATCTCGCGCTCGATTATTTCGGCAGCTTTCTATAATACAATTACGGAAATCATAAAGGATAGCTGTCAAAAGATAGGCAAAAAAGAAAAGATAAACAAAGTTGTCTTGACCGGGAGTATATTTCAAAATAAGCCGTTTTGCGCATCCCTGCAAAGCTTATTGCAAAACAGCGGTCTGGAAGTCGTTACACACAAACAATTCTACATCAACGATAATAGTGTTCCTTTTGGCCAGGCAGTTATAGCAAACATAAAAAAATGAAAAGCATAATTAAAAAATTCCATGGCTTAGACCTGACAACAGGAAATACAATAAAAACTATTTGGCTTTTGGCCTTTCCCATAATGATGGGTAATCTCCTGCAAACAGCTTTTAACGTAGTGGATATGATTTGGGTGGGGCGATTAGGCCCGGGGGCTATTGCCGCAGTAGGAATGAGCGGCGTGGTGTTAATGGTCGTGATCACTCTGATAATCGGGGTTTCCACTGGCACGCAAGCTTTGATATCCAGGTTTATCGGGGCCAAAAAACAAAAAGAAGCGGAAAACGTGGCTATGCAGTCTTTAATCATCGGCCTAGGCATGTCGATCATCATGGCGGCGATCGGCATCTTCTTTTCCCGTCCAATACTAAAAGCCTTGGGGGCCAATAGCCAAATTTTGGAGGCAGGCAGCGATTACTTAAATATCATCTTAAGCGGCGGCTTCATGATGGTATATCTTTTTTTAATAACCACGATTTTTCGTGCGACCGGAGATACATTTACGCCCATGTTGATCATGCTGGGGGCGGTAGCATTGAACATAATCCTCGACCCCTTAATGATATTCGGCATTGGTTTTCCGCGCATGGAAGTCTCCGGAGCAGCATTAGCTACGGTGATTTCCAGAGGAACGGCTTCCTTAGCAGGGCTCTACATCTTGTTCAAGGGGCATTCGCGCGTGAAAGTACATTTTTCAAAGCTAAAAATGGATATACGAACCATTATCAGGATATTAAAAGTGGGGTTTCCTAATTGCGTACAAATGGCCTTACGCAGCGTGGTAGGCTTAGTATTGATGTCTATTGTCGCCCGTTACGGCCATTACGCCATTGCGGCTTACGGCATCGGATTAAGGGTCTTTTCGATTGTGCTAATGCCGGGGTTTGCCTTGGCCACAAGTGCGGCAACGCTGGTAGGGCAAAATATGGGGGCAAAGAACCTCTCCCGCGCTAAAAGGTGTGCCTGGCAGGCCGCTGGTTTCAATATTTTATTGATGGGCTTGGTGGGAATAATGTTCTATGCCTTTTCAAGCAATTTGATTTCAGTCTTTAATAACAACCCTAACGTAGTTCAACTGGGCAGCGAATACCTAAGAATAACATCCTTTAGCTATATCTTTGTAGCCCTGGGACTAGTCTTGGGCCGCTCATTAATGGGGGCCGGCGATACCATTTCGCCTATGTTTATTACACTTATCGCATTATTGGGAATCCAGATTCCCTTGGCTTACATTTTATCTAACAATCTACACATCGGGCTCAATGGTATTTGGTGGGCTATACTCATTTCATCTATTATACATGGCAGCCTAACCACATTTTGGTTCAAGCTTGATTATTGGAAGCTGAAAAAGATATAAAAACACTTTGACATTTTTGACATCTAAGTGTAAACTACTCAAAAATGATTGAATAAATTTAGAAATTTAGGAAAGGGGGGAATATAATGGGGGTAGTTCAGGTAACCGATAATGATTTTGAGCAGGAAGTATTACAAGCAAAGCAATTAGTTTTGGCTGATTTCTGGGCTCCTTGGTGCGGTCCTTGCCAAGCAATGGGCCCGATTCTCGATAAACTGGCCCAGGATTTCGATAGTAAGGTCAAGGTCTGCAAAATCAATGTTGACGAAAACCAGACATCCGCTTCAAAATATCAAATCCTCAGCATCCCTACACTGCTTTTCTTTAAAGAAGGGCAAATAGCGACACAGCTTGTAGGGGCGAGGTCTGAATTGGATATCAAAAACACTATTTCATCACTGTTATAACATTCGGGATATTGGCTTTATCATTATGGACCGCGGTTGCGAAAAGGGGTGCTTTAAAATGTTGAGGGTGATGTACAAATCAAAGATACAGAAAGCCACTATTACCGACACCAAAATGGATTATGCCGGCAGTATAGGTATCGACGCCACGTTAATAGGCTTGGCCGATATGCTGCCTAATGAGAAAGTGCAGGTACTTAATTTAAATACCGGGGCAAGGTTCGAAACATATGTAATCAAAGAGCCTGCTGATTCAGGCATTATTTGTCTTTACGGGCCCGCAGCCCACTTGGGAAAAGTTGGCGAAAAAATCTTCATCATCTCCTATTGCATGGTCGAGGATGTGCAAGCACGGGATATTAAGCCGAAGGTCATCTGCGTAGATGAAAATAATCTTATCGCCAAAGAAAGAGTGAAAAAAAATGCCTAAAAGCGCAAAAATAATCGGCACAGGATCATACTTACCTAAGCGGCAAATATCAAACGACGAAATGGAAAAGCTTGTTCGCAATTTTGATTATGAAAAGGCAAGCATGCCTTTTAATCAATGGGTGGAGAAGGTTACCGGTATAAAAACAAGGTATTTTGTCGAAGATGAAGATACCGAATCTATGGCCGTTGAGGCCGCGGGCAAGGCAATTCAAGCAAGCGGGATAGAAGCAAATGAAATAGACTTCATAATTATCTCCAGCTTTACTCCTACTAGGGATATACCCAATTTGGCCTGCTCAGTGGGTCACCGCTTAGGAATCGAACATGCGGGAGGCTTCCCTTTAAATACGGCTTGCGCCGGTTTCATCTACGCATCATCCCTAGCCCATGCGTTGATCAGAGCCGAAATATATAAAAACATCCTGGTAATATCTTCGGAGACACTTTCGCGGATTACCGACTATGGAGACCCTACCACGGCGGTACTTTTTGCCGATGGTGCAGGAGCGGCTGTGTTGCAAGCTACTGAAAAGGGCGGCGTATGCGGCAAGCC
>JAFGHF010000005.1 GCA_016939375.1 Candidatus Omnitrophota bacterium
ACATCAATTATGCCTTAGCCGTTATGATAAGTCAAGAATAATAGATTATAGTTGAAATTAGTCTTTTAGTCGTGTTAGAATCTTTGCCTAAGGGAAAAAGCTATGAATAAAAAAGCCAACAAGATTCTAGTTTTGCTTAAAAAGGAGTATCCCCATGTAAAAATTGCCTTGGATTTTGGCAAACCACTGGAGATCCTAGTAGCTACGATCTTATCCGCCCAGTGTACTGATGCCAGGGTAAATATAGTCACGAAGACCATTTTTAAAAAATACAGGAAACTCGAAGATTATGCGAATGCGAAACAATCGATATTTGAGCAAGAGATCCGTTCCACAGGTTTTTATAGGAATAAAGCGAAAAATATCATTGCTGCTGCAAAAATGATCATCAGCGATTTTAAAGGCAAAGTACCGGATAAGATGGAAGAACTACTTAAGCTGCCGGGAGTTGCCCGCAAGACAGCCAATGTAGTGCTTTACGGTGGATATGCAAAGATTGCCGGTATAGCCGTTGATACCCACGTAAATAGGTTAAGCCAAAGGCTGGGTCTAAGCAAGAATTCAGACCCTAATAAGATCGAACTGGACCTGATGCGGATCGTGCCTAAAAAGGAGTGGGGCAGGGTCAGCCTTCTTTTTATACAACATGGCAGAAAGATCTGCGATGCTAGAAAACCAAAGTGTGCCGAATGTGCCCTACTAAAACTATGCCCTTCCAAGAATGTCTTCCAACCATAGTTCCTTATTTCTCAAACAAATGAAAAAACCGTTATTTACCTTAATATTGTGTACTGCCCATTCGTTTCCTTGCTTGGCCGGAGAGATAGAGCTTGAGCAGATAACCATAAAAAAATCCTCCTGGAACCAGCCAAACCAAGGCGTATGGACATTTTCACAAAAAGCCCAAGAGGCATCACCTCGTTTGTCTTTGGAAGAGATGATCGACTATTCCTCCAGTATTGATTTGCGTAAACGCTCTGCTTTCGGTATCCAGCAGGATGTTTCTTTAAGGGGTTCGGTTTTTGAAGACACATTTGTCAATCTACAGGGCGTGCAGATAAACGATCCGCAGACCGGACATTTTAATTTAGAGATACCGCTAACCAGCGCTGACTTAGAACAGGTGGAAATATCAAAAAACGCCCAAAAAATAAATTTTGCCCCTAAAAGGCCAAAAAGCGAAGGCCTTTTGCTAAAAACAGGTTTTGGTAACCATGCCCTACGAGAACAGCTTTTCTCTTTTAACTTTCCCTTACAGGAGGCGAATAGCAGACTTTCCATAGAACACAAAACCTCAAAAGGAGATAGGCAGGATACGGATTTTGAGGTCTATAACTTTTCTTTCCATTCCTTATGGGAGGAGCAAGACAAAAAAGTCGAGTTTTTGTTCGGGTCTACTGAAAGAGACTTTGGCGCTGATAGTTTCTATAGTTCGAATTTCCCTCATGAAGAGGAACATATAAGTCAGAGATTTTTCTCATTATTGGCAGGACTAAAAAAAGATATCTTTACCTACAACAATACCATCTACTTAAGAAGGCACTCCGACAAATATCTATTAGACCGCCACGACCCCAGCTTTTACACAAATTATCATACGACTTATGTCTATGGGCTAAAGAGCCAGCTGGATTTTTACAACGACATGTTTTTTGCCATCGGCATAGAACGAGAAAGCATCGATAGCACTAACTTAAGCAAACATTATCGGACCAAAAGAGGCTTTTCTTTGGGCGTAGAAGACAAGAGAATGGCTAAGCTTGTCTGTGATATTGAAGCAGGGGTTGATTATTATGAAGACGCCGGGTATCAGGAGAATGCGCACTTTGGCTTAGCGTACCTTTTAAGAGAAGACCTGAAATGCGGGTTTTCATTTGACCGGCTATGGAGGGCCCCGTCTTTTACCGAGCTTTTTTATATTTCCCCGGCGAATAGGGGAAATAGCGATTTGGCGGTCCAGGAATCCGATAACTACGAATTGGGTATGGATTATTTTGTTGAAAATGAATTTCTTTTGTCGTTAAGCGGGTTTACGAGAAGACAAAAGGATACAATTGATTGGGTTAGAAATACATCATTAGGGCCCTGGAGAGCAGAGAATGTGGGGGAAGTAGATGTTTATGGCTGTGATTTCTATTCTCAGGTCAGATTCAAGAGCAGCTTTTTCAATAGTTTTTCCTTAGATTATACTTATCTTGATTTGGATAGGGATAATCCCTACAATTTCTCTAAATATGTATTTGATTACAATCGACACAAGATAGTAGGCATCCTTGGGCTTGAGCTTGCTGGCTACTCGATAAATCTTATCGGCAGCTATTCCAAGCCACTTGGAAGAGAAGAGTATATTACCTTTGATATCAAGGCCAAAAAGCACTTGAAAGGTTTTACTTTTGAACTGGAAGGGGTGAATCTCTTTAATAGAAGCTATGAAGAGCTACAAGATATTAAGGGCCCGGGCAGATTAGTCAAGGGAAGTATTTCTTACACTTTTTAGCTTTTAGGCATAAAAAAACAGCCCCAAGGCGAATGTAGCCCTTTGAGGCTGTTTTTATTTGTGTATCTTATCGCAACTCAGGTGCGTCTATTCCTCCGCCGACTATGGCGATGGGCCGATCGCACGTTATTGAAACTGTATTTTCAGTCGTAGGTTCTGTAATGGTTATGGTTAGATCTGTCCAACAACCGCTATTTCCAGCCAAATCTCTGGTGGGATAAAATACCCCGGAGAAGCTGTTTTCGCCATCCCATATGAAGTCTTGTGTTTGTTGCCAGAGTATATCTCCGGATTTATGGCTTATCTCGTAGGCCTTAAATATCAATTCACCTTCTTCGTTATACCATGTTTCGATATCCTCGCCATACCACTCTTTAGCTTGTTCTAGGGCAGCTTCCTCTTGGCCAGGAACTACATGGTTAACAGATTCATATAAATAATCAAACTTACTGGTAATGGTAGTGGTGATCTGAAGCGGTTTGTCAATAAATTCGTCAGGCAGCTGATCAAATGTGAGATTATATTCCATGATCCCTGCTTCCATGGATCTGGTCGCATCTTCTCCATAAAAGCCCATGTCCATATATGGATGACTTGCGGTCATCAATATCGCTCCTTGTTCCATCCCGTTTACATAAGCCAGCTCCTTTTCATATTGCTGTATAGCCAATAGATATGTTTCTGTATTTTCGGGATATCTTTCCATAAGGGACTTTATATTTTCAATTCGCCATCGTATGTGTGCTGCATAGTCTTCATTATACGTATCCATAGACAAAGATAGCAGGATTTCCTCAAAAGAGGGTTCCTCGTTTGAGACCAGAGGCGGTTGTTCAGGAAGCGGTTCCTGAGCTTCGGGATCGTCAACGGCTGGTTCATCCATATTTTGCTCTGGAAGACCAGGATCCTCTTGCTGTGGCTCTTGTGGCTGCAAAGGTGTTTCTTTAATGGGGCGTGCGCGCTCTGACTTTTCCCTGTTGCTATCCTTATCATGGCCAAAAGGATCTAGCATATCGGGCCTACCCATGTTGCCTTGGCCCCTTTCGTCATGTGGGTTGTGCATCCAGCGGGCCCGCTCTAAAGCAACAAGCAAGTCACCGACCTTTTTGACCCTGGATTTATCCAGCAGATTGTTGCGGCGAGCTTTTTCCGGGGAATGGAGGACAGAGGAACGCGGATTGTCTGGTATGTTAGCCCTGAGTATGGATTGATTGCGGGAGTGTTCGGTGTTGTTTTTTTGAGCTGCGGGGGTGGAACGTAAGGCTTTTTTGGCATGGCCAAAGGCATTGCCGTTATTTTTGTTTGATTTTTTTACTTTTTCTGTTTTTTCTTTGCCTTTTGCCTTACCGTTGTTACCTTTGTCTTTATCTTTTGGAGCAGCATAGACCTGACCGATACTTAATGAACATATAATAAGTCCTACGAGACACGCTCTTAGTGTCTTCATTTTAATACATCTCCTTCCTGACTGTCTTACCATCTCCTTCCTTTAAAGGTATTCTTATGATGGTATGGATAAATGCAAAATAAATTACTGATCTACTACGGCGTATATTAGATTAACGGCGGGTCAAACCAGCCGACTCGTGGGTCGGTATAGGTCAAGCCACTGGAAAGATCGGTCAGAGTTAGGTCGAATTGATAATCCCCATAGCCTACCTCAAGCGGCATAAAGTAAGTATCATACAAGGTAATGTTTTCAGCAGGAGCTAAGGTCAGCGTGTCCCAGACCTGTGTAGATTCGCCTTCCAAGGCTTCGCCTACCAAAGACTGTCTATAATAGGTTTTTGAATCGGGATTATACACCCATTCGTTATTCATATATTCAACCGTTACTGTCAGGCTCAAATCTAAGCTAGTATCATATGGATTGGTGAGCATAACGTCATATTCTACGGTTTCGCCCGGCAGGTAGACATATTCATATGCGTCTGCATAGTCTACAACATTACTTAAGTCTAGACCGTCCGCGGAAGATAAAATCGGATATTCAAGGGTATCTCCTAATATGTATCCTGTGATCATAGCTTGTCGCACTTCAGAAAGGGTCATACTGCGCAAAAGGTCGGATTCTTCTTCTGAATAGCCCAGGCTGTCAAAGTTATACATTGCGGAATAGATCCCATAATATTCAAAATAGGCAGCCCAATAAGTATCGTGGTCAACATACAAATAATCTGTTCTAAAATATGATTCAGGTATTTCGATTATTTCCCGAATCGGTCGCCCGCGGTTTCCGGTTTCCTCTTTACGGTCGTCTTTGGAGTGACCGTAGGGATCTCTCATATCAGGTTTTCCGTTATTGCCCTGTCCGCGTTCATCATTAGGATTGTTGTTCCACCTGGCATGTTCCTTGCCGTGCAAGGCGTCCAAGGCGTTTTGCAATCTTGCCAAGTGTAGCTTTTTTGCAGCCCCTTTGCCGCGAAGGTTATCCTGACCCGTTCTCTTACCTGCTCTAGCTTGCGCTCTTGCATTTCTTTTCTCAAGTCCAGGTATATTGTTTCTTTCTATTTGCTCAGCCCTAATAGCCGATTGGTTGTTATCACGCTCTAGGGCTTCAGCCCGTTTTGCTTGTCCGGGGGCAGTGTTTACACCTCTTTGATTAACCTTATTTTTATTGCTGCCATTGTCTCTAACTTTTAACTTTCCATAGGCCTTTCCGTTGTTGCGCCCCTTACCTTTGCCTTCAGGGGGGTCCGCATAGACAAAACTCGAAGACATCGCAAAAACTATGATCGTAAAAACTGTCAAGGCCTTCATTAGCTTTCCCATCTATTTCTCCTTTAGTAACACTCTTAATTTAGCTCCATATATATAATGTAGCAATTATTATGCCAAGTTTTAATAAATTAAAGCAGATATTCATAACTCACTGTAAACAAATGAGATAAGGATAAAATAATAATATTTTTTCAAATGTTTATCTTCGAAAAAAAGTTTTTATTGTAAAATATCTTTACAGTTTAAAGATATTTTATTTAACCATCTGCAAATAAAGAGGTTGTAAAATTAAAGGAATATTACATCATGCATAATACTGAACCAGATTCTGTCGGCAAGACAAACGTCCTTGTTTAAGCGGCAGAAGCGATTATTTTTTATTGACTTATTTTAAAGATATGTTAATATTAGACTAATATGAAAAAAATCTTTTTCTTAATCCTTTTTCTTATTTTAAATTCTGCTTTCTTAGCGGCAGAACAGCCGCGCCAGGAGCAAAAAAGAAGGGTGGAACAAGAAAAAAGAGATAGCCTGCGGCACAGCGAAGTACAGCCCGAGACATTCCTTGAACCCCTCCAACCGGAAGAAAAGCCTATAGAAACAACCCGCCCTGCCTATTTCTCATACTTTAGTGAATTGGTGCAAAGAAGGATCAGCTATGGTTGGGATATTTGCAGGGCAGTTGTCATATTGATGGGCAGGGAGCAGGAGTATAAAGACCTTGATTCCCAACTTACCTATTTGCAAGATCAGCAGTTACTCCCTAAAAAATATTTAGCTAACTTCGATCCCAAGCTACCATTGCGCAGGGGGCTAGCGGCCTACATTTTTTGTAAACTGCTTGATATAAAGGGTGGAGTGATATTGAGGACTTTCGGCGTTAGTGAGCGCTATGCTCTTAAAGAACTGGAATTTGAGGGAATAATGGGTCAAGGGCACGTAAACGATATCATAAGTGGCGAAGAACTAGTCGTAATTCTTACTCAAGCGGCTAATTATTTGGCAGAACAGAGGAAACAGACGAATGAGGCGAGAGAATAAAGGAGCATTTCTACTGATCATCGGAGTTACCTTAGCCATAATAATGATTAGCTCCGGAAAAGTTTCGGCGCAGAGCGCGCAAGAGGAAAGAAGAATAGAACAGGAAAAAAGAGATGTGTTGGCAGAAACAGAGCTGCAGATACTCAAGGGAGAGAAAAGCCTTTTGTTTGATTGCGGCGGCTGGGTCGATTATAGGTATGACAATTATACCGATGACGATAATGATTCCTCGAGCGCAGACACTCTTGACGATGAATTTTCTGCTGATGTGCGGCTTTGGCTGAAAGCGATATTCCGTCCTGCGGCTGATACCGCGTATACAAATGAACACTCGCTCTATGTCAGATTAAAGAATCTGATTATTGAAAGAAGACCCGGAGATTTAGCCGGTGGCTATGATAATGACGGACCCCATCTTGATTACGGTTATTTGGTGTTGGATTTTAATCCTTTGTGGTTTGAGCTGGGAAGACGTTATTTCAGCGTGGGCCGGGGGATCGCCTATAGCAACGTAAATGACGGCTCAGCGGTTTTTCTCGAGCTGGAGGACTTAAGTATTAAAGGGTTTTTCGCCCATACGCTTCCCCATGAAGATAATGTCGATGCCAGCGTTCCCGGTTGGGATAAAGAAAGCGACAGGAATTTCTATGGCCTGGAAACCTCATATAATGTAACGGAAAATCACGATTTGTATGGTTATATCGTCGTCCAAAGAGACGATAGCGGCGAAGACCCGGATGAGCCCAGGCATAATTATACTTATAATTCACAATACTTTGGCTTGGGGCTGGAGGGTGCAATCACACAAAATACCAATTATTGGGCAGAATTGATCAGGCAGACAGGCGAAAGCTATATTTTTGATAATAACCAGAGGGCAGATGTAGATGCCTGGGCCGGAGATTTCGGAATGATGTACAATTGGGATGTCTATAGTCGACCCAGCCTTTATGTAGAGTATGCCTTTGGGACCGGCGATGCTGACAGGGAGAGCGTAACCGATACCCAGGGTGGCAATACTCAAGGTGACGACACTAATTTTTTATATTTTGGCTATCTTCCTGCGGGTTATACGCTTTCTCCCCGACTTTCCAACATTCATTTTATTAAGGCCGGGGCGATTCTTAACCCTTTAGAAAAATTCCGTTTCTTTAAGAATTTTTCCTTTGGCGTTGATTGTTACCGTTATTTTAAATACAAGGAGGGTGGGGGCATTTATGATGTGGATGCCACGCTCAATGATACCGATATCGGCTTTGAAGTAGATTTGACGCTCAACTGGCAGGTTTTTTCCGACCTCAAGTGCTCGCTGCAATACGGAACCTTCAGTCCCGGAGATGCTTATCCAGATAATACCGATGATAGGGAAGAGTACTTATATACCGGATTTACATTCACCTTCTAAAGGGTGGGTTTAAGTTTCCAGGCGGTATTCCTTTATTTTCTTATCTAGAGTGGGGCGGGATATCTTTAATAGATTAGCCGCTTTGCTTTTATTCCAGTCAGTGAAATTTAGTACTTTCAGTATATGCTCCTGTTCCATGATTTTCAAAGACAGGTCCTGGTCCAACCTGTGGATTGCTTTTTCATCGATCAGCTCGATCTTGAAAGGCAGATCTTCCAGCCAGATCACATCCCGCCCGATCAGGGCCATGGTACTGCGGATCAAACTCTTTAACTCGCGCACGTTTCCCGGCCAGTCGTGCCTCATCAAGTAAGCCAAAGTCACATTTGAGACGCCCTCGATCTTTTTGGCAAATTTTGTATTGAATTCTTTGATAAATAACTCAATTAGGGGGGAGATGTCTTCCTTGCGTTCGCGCAGAGGCGGTAGATATAATGGGACCTCGTGAAGGCGGTAATAGAGGTCTTCCCGGAAACGCCCTTCTCTGAGCTCGGTCAGCAGATCTTTATTGGTTGCGGCGATGATCCGGCAGTTTGTGTATATAGACTCTTCGCCACCGACACGCTCGAATTCCTTTTCTTCCACAGCCCGCAATGTTTTTGCCTGCGCGGCAGGGCTTAAATCCGCGACTTCGTCTAAAAATAAAGTCCCCTCATTGGCCAGTTCGAATCTTCCTTTTTTTGTGCTGGTCGCATCTGTATATGCGCCTTTCTCATGCCCAAACAGCTCTGATTCTAAAAGCGTATCAGGCATGCCAGCGCAATTTACGGTGACGAACGGACCGTCTTTTCTGGGACTGTTATTATGTATGGCCCGGGCGACCAGCTCTTTGCCGGTCCCGCTTTCTCCCGTAATCAATACCGTTACATCTGAGCTAGATACCTTTTTTGCGGTTTTAATGACACTGCGCATTTCTTCGGAGCGGGTGACGATATTATCAAAAGTGACTTTGCTTTCCTCTTGAAACTTGTGGCTATTTTTTTTCGTTGGTTTTTTCACTTCTCCTCCTCATGCTTAACATATTACAAAGACAGTTTAAGGTATTATTTTTTTGATGTCAAGATATTTAATCTGTATCAAAGCACATGCTTAGGCGATGGCAAGATTAGAGAATGAGCTTGAGGCTATGCGGTTTTTGCGATATAATCAAAACTTAAGCAATGGCCGAGAACGGAGGGGGATATCTCCATGGACACAGTTGGCGAGGCCAGGTTTTTAGTTAGAAATATACGCGACTTTAAAGAAGTCGAATAAAGGGAGTGAAATAAACATGAAGCCGTTGAGATTATGGTTAGCGGCGGGAATCTTGGGATTAGTGATATTTGTGTTTCTTTTTAGTCATGCTTTCCCGGTCGCCTCCGTAGATATACAGATCAGCAGAGAGGAAGCCTTGCAAAGGGCCACAACCTTTATCCAATCGCTGGGTTATGACCTAGAGGGGTTTTCCAGGACGGTTATCTTTTATTCGGACTACAGGGCTTCGGTCTATTTGCAGAAGACCCAAGGCATTAAAAGATCTAATGAGTTGATAAAAGAAGGGGTTCCGGTATGGTTTTGGCAGGTGCGTTGGTTTAAAGAACTGGAGAAGGAAGGTTTTCTCCTGCGCATCGATCCCACTAGCGGTGAACTCATCTACTTCAACCATTTTGTCCTTGATGACGCAAAGGGTGCAGATTTGACCCGGGCTAAGGCAATGAGGATTGCTGCAGAGAGGGTCAGGCTTCAAGGAATAGATTTGCAGGATTATGAGCTCAAAGACAGCACAGTAAAAAAACAGATAAACAGGACAGATTATAGGTTTGCCTGGGAAAAGAAGGACCATAAGATAGAAGAAGCTACTTTACGTGTTGATTTGGATGTCTACGGCGATAGTCTGGGCAAATACCGCAGGTATCTTAAGGTACCGGAGGAATTTGAGCGCTATCTGAAAAAGGAACTTTCTTTCGGCAGGATGCTTTCCACTGTGACCAATGTCCTGAAATATTTCCTGATAACCATAGCAGTGTTTATGCTATTTTTTAAATCGGGCCAGGCGAAAGCGGATTGGAAATTATGGGTTTGTTTTGGGGCTACAGCAGCATTATTCGAACTGTTCGATTTTTTTAACAGCCTACCGCTTTGGTGGAATTTTTATCCGGATACTATGAGCAAGGCGGGATTTATCATAGAATCATTCGCCGGATATCTTACGAATATACTCTCAATAGGTTTGATCATATTGGCCTGTGGGGCATTGGGCCAATTGTCCCTATCCGAATCTATGAGCAAAAGAATGCCTTTATTCAGCGCTTTAAGGACTAAGAATTTCGACATCCATCGGGTCAAACCGACATTTATCGTAGGCTATTCTCTGGCCTTTATATTTTTGGGCTATGTCACCTTGTTTTATTTGCTGGGCACAAAGGTCTTTAACATCTGGATACCGCCGGATGCGGAATACTCCAATATTTTTGCGATGATACTGCCTTTTTTGTTCCCCTTGACTATTGCCATAAGTGCGGCAATCAAGGAAGAATTTCTTTATAGGTTCTTTGCCATTCCATTTTTGACGAGGTTTACGAAAAAATTATGGCTGGCGATCCTGTTACCTGCTTTGATTTGGGGTTTTGCCCATTCTTTCTATCATATTTTCCCGACTTATGTACGCGGGATAGAATTGACGATCTTTGGCGTGGTCATGGGTATGGTCTTCCTTAGGTATGGTATAGAGACAGTGATCATCGCCCATTTTGTGATGAATGCTACCTTGGCAGGGCTGCCGCTTCTTAGGTCACATAACTCCTATTTTGTCATTTCGGGGGTAATCGTTATTGCCCTGGCGTTCGTGCCGGTGATTTTGGTCTCTTTATTCAGAAAAAGGCTTAAATAAATGCCTTGATATTCAAAATACTTTGTAACAAGAAAAAGGAGGGGCGGTGTATAGAAAAATAATTAGTTTGATTGCTATCGGCACTGTGATTGTTCTTTTCATCGGCATCCCTGCTTTAATACAGATAAGCTTTGGAGAGGAGGCTAAAATGAAACTGACTAGCAAGGATTTTGAACATAATGGTTCCATACCAAAAAAATTTACCTGCCAAGGGGAAGATGTAAACCCCAGTCTGGCTATAGAAAATATCCCCGAAGGAACAAAGAGTTTGGCCTTGATCGTTGATGACCCGGATGCGCCAATGGGTACTTGGGTACATTGGGTTGTTTTCGACATATCCCTTATATCTGAGATCGAAGAAGACAGCATTCCCGGTAGACAGGGGCTTAATGACTTTGGAAGAGAAGATTGGGGAGGGCCCTGTCCGCCTTCTGGGACCCATCGTTATTTCTTCAAGATCTATGCCTTAGATGCCGAACTCGGCTTAGACGAAGGTATCTCTAAAGAAGGCCTAGAAGAGGCCATGCGGAGTCACATTTTAGACCAGGCCGAATTAATAGGGTTGTATAAGAAATTCTAAAAATGAGATCCGTAAAACCGCTACCCATATTTTTATTTTTCCTAGTTTTAAGTTCGTGCGCTCCCCCGGATTATAGCAATATTTTAGTTACCAAGGCTATAGACGGCGATACCTTGAGATTGGCAACCGGAGAGAAACTAAGGCTTATTGGTATCGATACGCCAGAGATGTATGAAAGCGAGAAGCTTTATCGGGATGCGGCGAGTAGCGGAGAGGATATCAGTGTCATAATCGCCAGAGGCAGAGAATCGCATAGATTTACGCAAGATCTGGTCGAAAACAAGACCGTGAGCATTGAATTTGACGAGGAGAAATACGATGACTATGGGCGCTTGCTGGGTTATGCATTTCTTGCCGATGGCACATTTATCAATGCCGAGATAGTCAAGGAAGGCTATGCCATCCCCTTGACCATCAGGCCAAATGTCAGGTACGCGGATTATATATACAGGTTGTATTGGCAGGCACGCCAAGCGAAAAAAGGCCTATGGCAATAGAAAAGAAGCAGGAAGGAACTCTTATTTGCGTAAAATAATATTGGCTTCACGCTCGAAAGCCAGAAAAGAACTTTTGAGACAAATCGGCCTTGAATTTAAGGTAGTTGGATCCAAGGCAGAAGAAAGCCGCTCCTTAAAAAAAAGCTGCTCCGATTTGGTAATAGCCAATGCTTTGAAAAAAGCTAAGGATGTGGCAAAAAGATTTGATAGGGGAATTGTGATTGGGGCCGACACAGTAGTACTTTCAGGAAAAAAGATAATCGGCAAGCCCAAAAACATTAAAGATGCTTTCAAGACAATAAAAATTCTCTCCAGAGGGCCGCAATGGGTTTATTCGGGCTTGGCAGTGGTGGATATCGATAATAATAAAATATATACCGCCTTTGAAAAGACAAAGATCTATATGTATGCTTTGAAAGACGAGCAGATCAGGAGATATTTTAAGAAGGTATCTCCGCTTGATAAAGCCGGAAGTTTCGATATCCAAGGCCTAGGAGGTATATTCATCGACCGCATCGAGGGGTGCTATTTTAACGTCGTGGGTTTGCCTTTGGCTAAACTGGCGAGAATCCTGCGTAAAGCGGGAGTACATATCTTTTAGGCGGCTGTTTTTTAAGTTACCCTATCTATTATTTCACAGATCTCTTCGTATGCCTGGGCTTTTGCTATCGCATCTCTTGTCCTGGTGGCATATACCTTGCCTCTAAAATACCACATCGCGATTTTTCGCATATGCCCGATTATATATTTTTGAGGACAACTTTTCCAATCTGCGTATGCCTTGAGATGTCTCTTGACCAGAATTTTTATTTTACCCAGAGAAGGCGCAGCAGGGATCTTCTTGCCTTCTAAGTGGGCTTGTATCTCTTTGAATATCCAAGGCCTTCCCAGCGCGCCCCTGGCCACCAAAAGGCCATCGCAACCGGTCTGGATAAGCATCTTCTCGGCCAACCGGGGGTTCCAGATATCTCCGCTAGCAATAACAGGTATGTCCAGTACCTCTTTTGTCCTGGCAATAGAAAGATATTCGACATGGCCTTCATATCCTTGTCTGACAGTGCGGCCGTGCATAAAGACTGCTTTTGCCCCGTTATCGCGCGCTATTTTGGCAAGCTTCAAGCCTTGTTGAGGGAAATTCTTATCCCATCCAGACCTAACTTTTACGGTCACAGGAACCGGAAGCCTGGAAGAGAGGTTTTTAATGATCTTAGCGGCTTTTTTGGGTTCTTTTAATAGATATGCGCCGGCCTTTTTTTTGATCACTTTTTTGGCTGGACAGGCGCAATTCAGATCGATTAATACGGGTTTGGCCTGAGAGAGTATGATCTGCGCCGCATCGAGGACCATGCTGGGATCAGAGCCTAAGATCTGTGCTCCCAAGGGCATTTCCCTAATAGCACTTTGGAGCATAAAAGCGGTCTTTTTATGAGAATAGAGAGTAGCTGAGGCATCCAGCATTTCGTAAAATGCGAAGCGGCAACCAAAATCCTTGATGATAGTCCTAAACGGCAGGTCAGTACAGCCGGACATCGGGGCCATGATCAGCATAGTATTTATTTTGAGCTTTCCCAATCTTAACATAGGCCTATTATACACCAATGATGCAAATTATCAATAGTTAGGAAGCTTTTTGATTAAGATAACCCTTGAGCCCTTTTTATTTTTGTTGTATAATTACATACCTGAATGTAGTTTTCCAGGGGGGCGTCTATTTATGGCTAAAGGGAAAAAGAACAAAGAACAGAGGATTAAGGATTTAAAAGAGATCGCCATAGTAATAGATAGCTGGGATGATGTCTTTTCCGACTTTGACCCCCGGCCTTTGAGTGAACGTACGGTTTCGGGAGACTTTGCTGAAGAACTGAAGAAAAGGTATCGAGAGACCCGGGCTGGCGATTTCGTGATCACTATATATGCCCCGATAGCATTGAAAGACGAAAGCTCTGAGCAGATGGTAGCTGAGCATCTAAGAAAACACTTCCATTACCTTTCTTTGCAGAAACAAAAAGCCATCAAGCGTATCCGTATGCGGGGTGCGATATTTGTCTGCGTAGGGATCTCTTCATTAAGCTTCCTTACTCTGGCCACATATTTTAAATTCTTGAGCACTATTGCCATAGAGATCGCTGCTATTGTCCTGATGCCATTGGGATGGTTCGGCTTTTGGGAAGGCCTTTCCAAGTTAGTAGATACCTCGCCTGCTTTTTTGCAGGATGAGATATTTTTCGATAAGCTATCAAAGACGACTTACCAATTTAAATATGTCGAGGACGAAGATTAGCAACAAAAACGCCGGCTCTGAGGATTAAGGAGTTAATTATGTTAAACGATTTGATGCAGCGTGTATTTTTTGAAAACACGGTTTTTGATTATTTGTTTTTTTTAGGTATCTTCATATTCGCTGTCTTTGTGCTAAAAATCCTTAAATTCACGTTATTAAAAAGCCTAAAGGCGTGGGCCAAAAAGACCAAGACTAAAATCGATGACTTTTTGATCCATACGTTGGAGCGGACCGTTTTGCCCGCTCTTTACTATGGTGTATTTTATTTTGCTGCCAAGATGCTTATCTTGCCGCAGCAGCTTTCCAGACTGATCGATGTGTTAGGCGTGGCGGTCATTACTATTGTCGTCGCCCGCTTGATAGTGGAATTCGCTAATTACGGGCTTGTATTGTATTGGAAAAAGCGAGGCAAAGACGAGGCTTTGGAACGTAGTCTAAAGGGAATTTCGAGTGTCTTAAAGATAATCGTCTGGGGCCTGGCGATAATGTTTTTCTTGGATAATTTGGGTTTTAGGATATCTACCGTGATAGCCGGGCTGGGCATCGGAGGTGTGGCTGTTGCTTTGGCGGCTCAGGCTGTCTTGGGAGATCTGTTTAGCTATTTTTCGATACTTTTCGACCGGCCTTTCGAGATAGGCGATTTTATCATTTTAAATGAGTATCTGGGTACGGTAGAATATATTGGCATCAAGACTACACGTATCCGCAGTCTGGGGGGAGAGCAACTGATTTTTTCTAATACCGATCTTACTAGTTCTAGAGTCCGCAATTATAAGAGGATGCAGAAAAGAAGGGTACTTTTTAAATTAGGGGTTACCTATCAGACACCCGTTGAGAAACTAAAGAAGATACCGGGGATCATTGAAGAACTAATCAAAAGCGTCAAAGACACAGCTTTTGACAGAGCGCATTTTTTCTCATACGGAGATTTCAATTTAGTAATCGAGATCGTATATTATGTCCTAGGCCCGGATTATAATAAATATATGGATATACAGCAGCAGATCAATTTCGCCATCAAAGAGAGATTCGAGAAAGAGGGGGTTGAATTTGCTTATCCCACTCAGACGGTATTCGTGGAAAAGACAAAAAGCTGACCTTTGGCTTTAAGGAGCACCAGCGCTAATGAAAAACATATTTTACGCGATATTAGTAATTTTGGTCGTTTTGGGAGGCATCTTTGTTTATCAGAATTTTACCAAGTTCCTTGATGAAAATAAAGTTTTAAAGGAAGTCATTAACAGGTTAGAGGCGGATTCTAGGATCGCTGAGGCGTTGGTCACAAATGTGCGGTATGACGAAGCCGAAGATAGAAATTACACTACGATCAAATTTCTGGAATATAATTCAAATCAAGAGCCGTTGCCCGCAAAATATTTCACCTTCCCTGGCAACATAATACAGTTCCAAACACTAGTTATACGCTTTGAGGATATACATGTGCGTATGCGCGATTCTTTGAGGGGAAAAAGCGCCTACCTCTTTTGGAAGGTCTTTATGCTTGATGGCCCAAACACAAAAGAGTTCGAAATAACTAAAGTCGATAAGATACCACAAGGATACAAAATAGACGGCCCGGAACATCCTTTTGAGAAAAGACTTTGGCAGAAATTTTGGTCTTATGCCTTGGATGCTCGGGAGGCCGGCAATATAGGCATAAAAAATGCCCAAATAGAAGCCCCGGGAACGATGTTTATCCCAGGCACCCTTTATACTATCAAAATAGAACACGATGGCGGTATTCGTATTGATAGCCAACCTTTATCAGCCATTTTACGTGGTGAGCGGATCCCAGAATAAAATATAAAATAAAAAAGGAGGAGATATGTCAGAAGGCATAGGGGTGATCAATGATAAGGTAAAGAAAGAAAGTGCGTTTGTGGAAGCATTAAGAATGGAGATTTCCAAGGTCATTGTCGGGCAGAAATATTTGATAGAGCGGCTTTTGGTGGGCCTTTTGGCCAATGGCCATATTTTAATCGAGGGCGTGCCGGGCCTGGCCAAGACCCTCTCTGTAAAAGTCCTTTCTCAGACGGTTAACACAAAATTCCAAAGACTGCAGTTTACCCCGGATCTATTGCCAGCCGATCTGGTGGGGACGCTTGTTTATAATCCTAAAGAAGGGAACTTCACTACAAAAAAAGGCCCCATTTTCGCCAACATAATATTGGCCGACGAGATCAACAGGGCCCCAGCAAAAGTCCAGAGCGCCCTCTTAGAGGCAATGCAGGAGCGTCAGGTAACAATAGGGGAGAATACTTTTAAACTCGATGAACCTTTTCTTGTATTGGCCACCCAAAATCCCATAGAGCAGGAGGGGACATACCCTTTACCGGAAGCACAAGTAGACCGCTTTATGCTAAAGTTGAACATTACTTATCCCAACAAAGAGGAAGAATTGAATATCCTAAACAGGATGAGCTACACGGATAAACAAATAGAGGTCAAGCCGCTGGTCAAACCAGATGATATCTTGCGGGCTAGAAAGGTAGTCGATGAGGTATATATGGATGAGAAGGTCAAAAAATATATAATCGACATTGTCTTCGCCACCCGCCAGCCAAAGGAATATAAGTTGGACGAACTGGCCGACCTAATCAAATATGGGGCCTCTCCCCGGGCAAGTATATACCTTACCGTAGCCTCAAAGGCCTATGCCTTTATCCAGGGACGTGGTTATGTTACGCCCCAGGATGTAAAAAGCATAGGCTTGGATATACTCAGACACCGAGTGATTGTCAGCTATGAGGCCGAGGCCGAAGAGAAGACCTCGGAAGATGTGGTCAAAAAAATCTTTGATGAAATAGAGGTCCCTTAAAAAGCAAACTGAGCCGGAAATGAGCAGATGATACCTAAAGAAGTATTGAGGAACATAAAAAAGATCCAGATTACTACCTCGCGCATGGTAACGGATGTATTTGCAGGGAAGTATCAAAGTGTGTTCAAAGGCACAGGTATGGAGTTTTATGAGGTCCGAGAGTATCTTCCCGGAGATGAGATCCGCGCTATTGATTGGAATGTCACGGCCCGCATGGGTCACCCCTATGTAAAGAAATTTGTAGAGGAGAGAGAGCTTACGGTGATGCTTGTCTTGGATGCTTCCATGTCCTGCCGATTTGGTTCAGTGAAACAGCTAAAAAACCAACTTGCCGCTGAGCTCTGTTCAGTTTTGGCATTCTCGGCCATACAGAATAATGATAAAGTAGGTTTGATAATCTTTACGGACAGGATAGAGAAGTTTGTCCCTCCCCGAAAAGGACTGAGACACGTGCTAAGAGTTATTAGGGAGGCTTTATATTACCAACCGCAAGGTAAGGGCACAGATATAGCCTTGGCTTTGGAATATCTCAACAGAGTCACTAAACGCAAAGCCATTTCCTTTATTATATCTGATTTTTTTGCCCCCGACTATTTAAAGAGACTTTCGGTCACCAATAAACGCCACGATATAATCGCTGTGACGATAACCGATCCGCGAGAAATAGAGATTCCGGACATAGGAATAGTGCAACTGAGAGATGCAGAGACAGGAAAGAACATTCTTGTAGATACAAGCGATAAGGTTTTTAGAAAACGTTATAGCGAAGATGCGCGCAATAGAATGAACAATCGCGAGAAGATGTTTCTTTCCTCTAACGTAGACAGGATAGATATCCGCACAAATGTTCCTTATATGAGGGAGCTGATCAAGTTTTTCAGGGCAAGAGAAAGAAAGTTAAGGTAGATGAACGCTCAGGATATAAAAGACATAAAACCACCGGTTTTTTTTATCTCTAATTCTATTTATCTTATCATAATCGCCGCAGCTATCATGCTGGCCGTTTCATTGTTTTTCCTCTATCGCTTTTGGAAAAATAGGATGAAGCAAAAACCAAAGATTGCGGCTCCGCCGAAACCAGCGCATCAGATAGCTTATGATGCCTTGGAGGCACTGCGGGCTAAAAATCTGCCCGCACAGGGTAAGATTAAGGAATATTATTACGAACTTTCAAATATCGCGAGGTATTATTTGGAAAACAGATTTAATATGAGGGCCCCGGAAATGACTACAGAAGAATTTCTGTTTTCTTTGGGCTACTCTCAAGATCTATCCGCTAAACATAAGGAGTTACTAAAAAATTTCTTGAGCCTGTGTGATATTGTAAAATTCGCTAAATACGGGCCCAGCGCCGGAGAAATAGAAGACAGCTTTAATGCGGCAAAAAAGTTGGTTGATGATACCAAGATAACCGGTGAAAAACGGGAAAAGGTATTGGTAGGATGATTTTTAAGGATCTTTGGGTTTTATTTTTTGCTCCCTTGGTAATCCTTTTGATCTATTTTGTAAAAAAAAGGGATGCTTTCTCCAGCCTAAGGTTTTCTGCCCAAGAATTGCTGGGAGGGGCCAGGCCTACGTTAAGGCTAAGACTGGCAAGAAACCAGGTTTTTTTAAGGGCATTGGCAGTATTGTTGTTCCTTGTTGCTTTAGCCAGACCAAGGATTCCAATTGAGGAAGCCCGCGTGGAGAGCGAGGGAGTAGATATTGTCTTGGCTATTGATGCATCCGGAAGCATGCTTGCCGAAGATTTCACAATTGGCGGAATCCGCCGAAATAGGCTGTATGTGGTGAAAGGTGTCGTTGAAGATTTCATCTTAGAGAGAAGAAGCGACCGTATCGGCATGGTTGCTTTTGCTGCCCGGGCATATACGGTATGTCCGCTTACCCTAGATTATGATTGGCTAATTCAGAATTTAAAGAGGGTGGAGATCGGTGCAATCGAGGACGGCACGGCGATCGGCTCAGCTATAAGCTCCTCTTTAAATAGGCTAAAGACCACAGAGGCAAAAAGCAAGATAGTTATTCTTTTGACCGATGGCATAAATAACTCTGGTAGGATTTCCCCCTTAACCGCAGCTGAGGCAGCAAAGGCGTTAGGGATTAAGATCTACACTATAGGGGTAGGAACTAAGGGACCTGTGCCTTATCCAGTGCAGCAGGTCTGGGGCAGGACGATTTATAAGAATGTCGAGATTGAGATTGATGAAGAAGCGCTGAAGAAGATCGCTGTCGAGACTAATGCCAAGTACTATAGGGCTACGGATACCGAATCGCTGAGAGAGATATACAAGGAGATAGATTCTTTGGAGAGAACCCCAGTGCAGCAAAGCGGATTTCAGGAATATCAGGAGTTGTTTGACAGATTTTTGCTTTTTGCCTTGGCCATTTTAGTATTGGAACTTGTTTTATCAAATACCATTTTGAGGAAAATTCCGTAACATGAAATTTGCCAGACCTGAATATATGTACGCTTTTTGGGCTGTGTTGGTCCTGGGTCTATTTTTTATGTGGACCCACAGGAGAAAAATGCGGGATATGCTTAAATTTGCCGAACCGCGGCTTTTAGCAGAGTTAGCCTCTAAGGTAAACTTCGGCAGACAGGTCACCAGACATGTAGTAATTTTGGCCGTATTAGTCTTTAGTATCATTGCGCTGCTTCGTCCGCAATGGGGTTTTCAATGGCACGAAGTCAAGCGAAAGGGATTGGACATATTAATAGCGATCGATGTCTCCAAGAGTATGTTGGCTACCGATGTCAAGCCTAACAGGCTTGAGAGGTCGAAGTTGGCGGTTAAAGACCTGATCAAGAAACTCAAAGGTGACAGAGTAGGCCTGATTGCCTTCTCTGGGACTTCGTTTTTACAATGCCCTCTTACCGTGGACTACGGGGGTTTCCTCTTGGCGCTAAACGACTTGAGCGTGAATACTATTCCTCGTGGTGGTACATCAATTTCTAGTGCCATAGGGAAGGCGATGCAAAGTTATGAAGGAGGTCAGAAGAAATACAAGGTGTTAATAATCATAACTGACGGCGAGGATCATGAGGGTGAGCCTTTGAACCTGGCCCGACAAGCCAAAGATTTGGGAATCAAGATCTTTTGTATCGGCATAGGCACGACAGAAGGGGATCTGATCCAAGTGGCTGACGAGAAGGGCAAGAAGAGTTTCTTAAAAGATGAAGAGGGAAACGTCATCAAGTCCAGATTAAATGAAAAGACCTTACAGGAGATTGCCGTGACAACAGGGGGGACATATGTCCGCTCAAGCGGTGCCCAGTTCGGCCTAGAATTATTATATGAAGAAAAACTCTCCAAAATGGAAAAGAGAGAGATTAAGGCACAAATGAACAAGTTTTATTACGAACGTTTTCAGATCCCCTTAAGCATTGCTTTATTGCTTTTAATAATCGAGCCGTTTATAAGCGATAATAAAAAATGATAAAAAGACTGTTGTTGCTGATATTATGTGTTTGTCTTTTTGCCCCGCCATGCTCGGCTAGTTCGCGTGGAAAAAGCGAGGTAAAGAAAGGCAATATATTATATGACCAAGGCCAATTTGAGGAAGCATTGAAAAGTTACGAGGAGGCTTTATCGGATTTACCGAATTCCGAGATTGTCAACTTTAATCTGGGAGATGCGTTGTACAAAACCAAGGATTATAAAGCCGCTATCGGACAATTTGAAAAGACATTGGTGGCTGAGGACGAGGCCATAGAACAAAAGGCCAGCTATAATATCGGTAACGCAAAATATAAATATGGTATAGGTTTTGAGGATAGTGATCTAGAGCAGGCGATAGATCTGTTAGAACAATCATTGCGGCATTATGAGCGGGCCATGGAGCTTGATGCGGAAGATGAGGATGCAAAGTTCAATTATGAATTTGTGAAAAAAGAACTAGAACGTTTAAAACAGAAGCAGCAGCAACAGCAGCAGCAACAGCAGCAAAAAGTGGATGATCAAGACCAAAAACAACAACAGCAACAAGGAGATGACAACGAACAAGAACAGCAACAGCAGCAGCAACAGCAGCAACAAGATCAGCAACAAGAAGAAAAAAATAGAGACGAGCAGCAACAACAAAAAGATCAGCAGCAAGAACAATCTCAAGACCAGCAGCAAGATCAAGACAAAAAGGACCAACAGCAAAACGTTCAACAACAACAGCAGGCAGCAGAGTTGTCGGAGCAGCAAGCGTTAAAGCTGTTGGAGGGTTACAGCCAGGATGAGGAACCCAAGGGTTTATACAAAGAAAAGATACCCACCAGCGGATTGCCCGAGGTATATAAGGATTGGTGATGAACAAGCTATCAGCTCTCAGCTATCAGCTTTCAGCTTTTAAGCAGAAATACCAGCTTAAAAATGTTGCTTTAGCCGGTATTTTTGCCTCATTGTTGTTTGTGCCTCTGTGTTTTGCGCAAGAGGTAAGTTTTGAGGCTACAGTTGATAGGACAAGAGTATCGCTAGGCCAGGATATACAGCTCGACCTTACCTTTTATGGCACACAAGATGTGGGTACGCCATATTTTCCCGATATAGATGGTTTTGGATGGCAATATTTAGGCCCTTCCAGGCGGGTATCCATAATTAACGGACAGGTCTCCAGCTCAGTATCACACAGATATAGGTTAGTCGCCCGCCAAGCGGGCACATTCCAAATCCCCTCCTTTTCAATTCAATACAGAGGAAAGACCTATTCTTCAGACCCTATAGACGTTGAAGTCGCCAGTGGTCCGGTAACTCAACAACCTCAGACACAAAGACAAGCTGCCACGCCGTCACAAATCTCCGGCCTGGAAGAAAGGGTCTTTATGACTATGGATGTCCAGAAAAGAAAGGCCTATGTAAACGAGGTTATTCCTGTAAATATCAAATTATACATACACAGACTGGCCTTGAGGGATATCCAATATCCCGAATTTGACCACGAAGGATTTTCAGTAGGTGAGTACGGCGAACCAAAGCAATACCAGGAAGTATTTAATGGTATGGGTTATACGGTTGTGGAATTCAATACAGAGATATTCGGGCTTTGGGCCGGAGATCTGAAGCTGGGCCCCGCTGAGTTGAAATGTGATTTATTAATACGTCAGAGGACTTCCCGTCCTTCTTGGCTTGATGATGACTTTTTTGACAGCAGCATCTTTGACCAATATGAAAGGTATCCTTTGACTTTAAAAGCGATAGAACTGCCCGTAAAGATATTGCCTTTACCTCAAGAAGGAATGCCGGAAAGTTTTGACGGTGCCATAGGGGATTACAAGTTTTATATGAAGGCTAACCCTAAAGAAGTAAAAGTTGGGGACCCGATAACGGTTGAGATGTCAGTTTTTGGAAATGGTAATTATAAGACAGTAAACCCTCCGGTTTTTAGTTCGGAAGATGACTTCAAGATCTACGATCCTGAAGTCAAACAAAACCAAGGCAATAAGGTCTTCGAGCAGGTCATCATCCCTAAGAATGATAAAGTGGATCTGGTCCCTGAAGTAAAGTTCAGCTTTTTTAATCCTAATAAAGGCAAATATGAAGAGGTTGTTCGTGGTCCGATACCTATTACGGTGCTCCCCTTAGAAAAAGGCGAAGGGTTGAAAATATTCGAGCTTGATGACGAAGGCGAGGAACAATTGCGGCGCAAAGAAACCTTAGGCAGAGATATCATATATTTAAAAGACTCGCCCGGAAGTTTGCGAAAAAGGGGAGAGGTCCTGTGTACGAACAGGCTTTTTATCTTACTCCAATTTATTCCCTTAGCTTCGATTGTTTTGGCGTTGATGCACCAAAGAAGAAAGGAACATCTGGAATCTGATGTGCGTTATGCCCGTAGGCTTCGTGCTCCAGGAGCGGCCAGGAAGAACCTGCGTGCAGTTAAAAGGCTGTTGAGCACAAAAGAGACAGAAAAGTTTTTTAATGCAGTGTTTAAGACCTTACAGGAATATCTAGGTGACAAATTCCATCTGCCTTCGGCGGGCATAACTTCGGCAGTAATAGGTGAGCTTGAAGATAAAAAGATCAACCCTGAGCTTTTGGACAAATTATCAAGGTGTTTTGCTAATTGTGATATGGCTCGCTACGCACCCTCAAGCATAACTAAGGAACAGATGGCCGATGCTTTTAGGCTGCTGGCGGAGATTATCGATGGCTTTGAGAGGTTAAAACTGTGAATAAGAAAAGCCTTATTTTATGTTTTGTGTTTACTGTTGCATGCACGTCTTTTGCCTACTGCGACGGGTCAGAACAGGCGCGCTCCTTATTCTATCAAGGCAACGCCAAGTATAGCGAAGAGCATTATGAACAGGCCATCGAGAACTATGAACAAGTCTTAAGCCTAGGTTTTGAAAGCGGACCTTTATATTATAATCTCGGTAACTCCTATTTCAAAAAGGGTTATTTAGGTAAAGCCATATTAAACTATATGCGCGCTAAAAAGCTGATGCCGCAAGACGCGGACCTGAAATCTAATTTGGCATATGCACAATCGCAGATAAAGGGCGGCAAGATTGCTTTTCGCAGAAAATGGTTTGTAAAAACATTTTTAAATCTGGCTGGACTGTTCAGCTTAGGAGCCCTTACGATAGCCGG
>JAFGHF010000065.1 GCA_016939375.1 Candidatus Omnitrophota bacterium
ATACTGCTAGTACTGATGCCAATACTGATGCCGCACCGTTAATGCCCCATAGCCAAGGGGTAGCTGAGGCGTCTTTTTTATTTGCTATGCTCATGCCCAGAGGAAAAGGAAATCCCATCAAAAAACCCACAGGCATCAGGGTACAGATGACTATAAATATCTTGGCTGCGATATGTTTAGCTCCCAAGAGAGGCAGGTATCTTAATTGGGCCCAGTTGGCAATGGCGAGCAGCACAAACAAAGGTATCATTATAGAGGCTATTCTGGAGAAAGAGATTTTTCCTTGAGAGGTGATCCTGTTACTGGCCAGAGCGCCTAATCCACTGGTAAACAAAAGCACAAAGATTACCACCGTAGTGCTATATATAGGATGACCCAAAAAGATAACCAGTCTCTGAATTTGAGCGACCTCTACCAACATGTAACCTATCCCAATAAAGCCGAAGAATGTAATCCCCGGCCATATCTTTTTAAGAGAGATCTTGTCTTTATTGAAGAGTAGAGGCAGTAAAATACATCCCACAGTCATAATAATCGCTACCAGCAATAAGACAAAAAGCATGGCTATCGATTGAAGGTTAAATCTTTGTTCTTCTAATTTGACGTTTTTAAAGAGTACGTCTTTTAATCTAAGCATATGAAAAAAGAAAGGCCTTTCATCCGTGGGCGGGCTGATGTCGACCAGATAGCCCTGGTGGAATTCGCTATTATTGCTTTTTTGTATTACTTCCGAGAAGATCTGGGAATATGTTTTGTCCGGAGAATAGATTATCTTAAAATTAAATCTTTTACAGATTTTCTCTAAGACATCAAGGTCGCTTTTGGAAAAAGGCTCGTTGCTGAGCAGTATTGTCCCCGCCGGCGTTGCTCCGGCCAACTGGTTCCTGACGACTATAATGTGCCCTGCCGGGTCTTCTATACCACAATCACGCAGTGATGATGCTGCCAGCGAAGTGAGACGCAAGAGCTGCGCGGGAAAATCGGGACTGAACCAGCGCGTAAAAGAAATGATCCCCCCAGGCTCAAGATGCTCCAGAAATAACTTCCAGGATTCACGCGTATATAGCGTGTTTTCAGCCAAGGTATAGGCTCCGGCCGTAGTCGCTGACCAAGTAGCGATGCATGAGGCCTGGATAATGTCGAATTTTTCGCTGCTTCTTTCCAGTACATTACGGCCCTCGCCGACTAACAATTTTACTCCGGGTAACCTATCCAGGCGTCCGGTAAAATTGGCACAGGCCCCGGTAAGCAACTCGACGATTTTATCATTGAGCTCCACCGCGATGATCTTATTTTGCTCAAAAAGATGCGCCGTTAAAATATCCCTGCCCCCACCTGCCCCGATGATAAATATCTTTCCTTTTCCGCGCAGATAATGGGCCAGTGCCGAGACGTCATATTGAAGATGCTCTATAGTCTTTTTGTTTCCGTTAAAAAAGGTAAGCACCGTTTCAGAGACGCCGTCGATATCCATCATCATCTCGGCTATAGGTTCTTTAGGCTTATATTCAGAACTTAGGCCCCAGGAATAGGGATAGCTGACATAGTGGGGTGGGTATATTGCTACTCTGGAAAAAGCGTTCCATATTTCCTTAACGGGGCGGTTATGGCTTAGCTTTACCCATTCCACACGGAATGTTTTGAAGTTCGCGTTTAACGCGGGCAAGATGACTACCAGCGCGCAGGTTATCAAAAGCCAACGCCTGCTAAGCATGACTTTGTTGTTTTGAGCGTAGGCGAAAAATATACTGCCCAATAGAGCGAAGAGAGCGGCCAAGAAGACAGCGCTGGGTGCGTCAATGACGTTGAGTATCGGCACTACCAAAAACGCGCCTATCGCCGCGCCGCTAAGGTTGGCCGCATAAAACTTCCCTATATTTTCAGCAAAGCGGGTAAGGCACAGGCAGATGGCGATACCGCTAAGAATGAAGGGGATGGCGATGACTATAGAGACCAGAAGTGTGGAAAAAACCCCCACGCCTGTGGGACGGGGATAAAAAGGGATGCAGAGAAAGACCAAGAGGGCCAAGTCGATAGATATCGCAAAAATAAAAGAAAAAAGAAAAAGGCGATAATAAAGTTTTTTTTCGCTAAACCAATTAGGGTAAAAATATACACACAATCCGCCCACGGTGAATCCGAACATCGCTAATGAAATGGCGAAGAAAGCGAAATAATACCAGGTGGCTACGCTGAAAATACGGGTGAGGAGCACCTCATACATCAAAGTAGCGATGCTGATCAAGAATAAGCCTGCGTAGAGGTAAGTATTTTTTGTAGGTTTTATGAACATTTTATCTGACTGACTGAATCCGTTTGATTTAGAGTACCATGAGCTCAAATTATAGTCAAGGGATTAAGTGGGCGATTCCCCAAATCGATTTTAATAAACAAGTTGAAAATATGCTTTGAAGTGAGGTATAATATTTCCTATCTTTAATAGACAAAGAGAATATGGTGTGGAGGCGGCAAAAACCAAAAGGGGTATGCTATGCTTAAGAGATATCAAATACTTTTGGACGATTGGCTCGTCTCCGAGGCCAAAAAAATGGCCCAGAGATATAGAATGAGCTTTTCGGAGATCGTCCGGGCAGCTCTTTGCAGCAAATATCTGGATTGTGTATATTTGATGTACCCTAATTACGATAACAAGATCGACCAGGATGAGCTGAAAAAGGTGTTAAAGAGTAGAAGCTTCGAAAAAATGGGCCGAGAGGAGTTTCAAAAGAGGCTCTCCAAGCTGTACTTCGAGGCTCAAAAAGCGATAGAATTCGTCAATAAACAGGAAGCGCGGCAGTCGGTAAAAGTTTAAGCTTATTATTAGGTCATAAGGACGGTTAGGGCCGAGGGCGATTCTCGGAACGAGAGAGTCGCTTTTTTAAATTTAAGGAGGAGAGATGTTCAGGCCACAAATAAAAGTATTGGATTGTACTATCCGCGATGGCGGGCTGATCAATAACCATGATTTTGACCACCGCTTTGTGCGCGCGGTCTACAAGGCTATCTCGGAAGCAGGCGTAGATTATATGGAGATGGGTTACAGGAATTCTAAAAAGCTGTTTTCTCCCAAGGAATACGGTGCCTGGAAATTCTGCACTGATGATGATATAAGGCGTGTCGTTGAGGGCATCGAGTCCCAGACAAAAATATCCATTATGGTCGATGTGGGCAGGGTCGATCTCGATGATGTAAAACCTAAGCCCGAGAGCCCCATAGATATGATTAGAGTAGCCTCGTACGTCAAGGATATAGATAAAGCGATATTTATGGTCAACGACTTTGCGGCGAAAGGGTATGAGACGACTATCAATGTAATGGCCATTTCCGTTGACCAGGGGCCTGAGTTGGATGAGGCCTTGCATCAGATAGAAGAAGAGAGCAAGATCAAAGTCCTTTATATAGTGGATAGCTTCGGCGGGCTATACCAGGAGCCGGTTGAGAATCTGGTGAAGAGGGCCAGAAGTATATTAAAAAATAAGGAAGTCGGTTTTCATGGGCATAACCACCAGCAGCTTGCTTTCGGCAATACCATCGAAGCCATCATCCACAATGCCAATTACCTTGATGGTACTATCTATGGCATAGGCCGTGCGGCCGGCAACTGTCCGCTGGAACTATTGATAGGTTTCTTAAAAAACCCTAAATTCGATATCCGGCCGATTTTGGAATTGATATCCAAGGAATTTATCCCTTTAAGGGAAAAGATAGAATGGGGCTATATTATTCCCTATGCGGTGTCGGGGATGATGAACGTCCACCCCAGAGCCGCTATGGCCCTGCGCAAGACCAAGGATAAAGAAAACTACCGGGAGTTTTACGAAAGCCTGATCGACCCAGAGGTAGATTGACAGTGGTGTTAGATGAATTTAAAAGACTTCCCATTATGGGGATATTGCGCGGCATAGGAACCGATGCCATAGAGCCGCTTTCCGCGGCGATAATATCCTCGGGTCTAAAGACTGTCGAGATAGCCATGAATACCCCCGGTGCCCCCGATCTTATAAAAAGGATGCTCAAGGCTGCTGAGGGTAAGCTGACAATAGGGGCGGGGACAGTTTTGACAAAGGAAGATCTAGACGCGGCTTTAGACTCTGGAGCGACTTTTATAGTATTGCCTACATTAGTGCGCGATGTCGTCAAGCAGTGCGTGAAAGCAGATATCCCTGTTTTTCCCGGGGCTTTCACGCCTCATGAGATCTATGAAGCCTGGCGTGCAGGGGCCACTATGGTAAAGGTCTTTCCGGCCAAGTTTTTCGGCCCCGACTACATAAAGGAGATCAAAGGCCCCTTTAATGATATAGAGCTTCTGGCATGCGGAGGAGTGAACTCAGCAAACATCGGCTTGTTTTTCTCAAATGGAGCTTCCGCTGTCGCCTTTGGTGGCAGCGTATTTAAAAAGGAGTGGTTGGCCGGGCGCGAGTTTTCGCAGATCGAACAACAGATAAAATCTTTAATAGAAGGGCATGGCCGCAAATAGGATGAAAACAAAATCGGCAGTTTTATTTATTAGTATTCTGGGGATTTTTCTTTATGGCGGTCGGGTTATAGCCTTAGAGCAATCTCTGGTCTACGAGTTCCGCGCGGGCAAAGATTATGCCGAAACCGACCAGAGACAATATGTGCAGATAGAAGACTTGCCTTCCGGAGAGCAGTTGTTCAAGCGCAAGGTCAAGGCCGATGATTACACCGAGAACGAGAGATTTGTCTTGGGCCCTGAAGGCGAAACGCGCAGCTGGCAGTTATCCTGCTCGGCTAAAGATACTGATTATTCCGGAGAAAGAAAGGGAGATGAGCTTTTTATTAAAGGCATAATAAAGGGGGAAGAGGTCGATAGAAAGATTGCCATCGATGAAAAGCCTTTTTATTATGAGCCGAAGTTTAATTTAAGTAGCTTTGTGCTATCTGATGCCAAAGAAATAAGGTTCTGGATCATGCCCATCGAGAAACTAAAGGCCTATCCGATGAAGGCCAGAAAGATGGGCGAGGTGACCACCAATGTCAATGGCCAGGACTTTAAAGCGGTAAAGATCTATTACGCAGCAACGGGTATTGCCGAGAAATTTTACCACCGCCTTTACTACTTCAGGAAATCAGATGGGGTATTCGTCAAAAAAGAGGACCCCGGTGGTTCAGGAGGCACTACAATATTGGTTAGCGAAGATGCTCTGCAGTGATGTTTCTTTTGAATCTTTTGGTTGAAATTTAGCCTTGCCTATATTAAAATACATACGCCATAGATAAGGATCGACAAGATGAAACAGAGGAACCACTTAAAACCCGTTCATATCGAGGCCTTTGACTTAGATGATTCTTGGTTTAAATGCCTGACTAAGATCTTGGAAGAAGGCCATGTCTATAAGATCGACCGCGGCAGCTATGCCGGGCAGCATCGCCTGGAGTTCGATTTTGTTTCGGTGCATGTAAAAAATCCGGCCCACCAGATAATTCCCATAATGCCCGAAGGCTCAAGCATCCCCCCGCCTACCACTATGGATTATATCCAGCAGTATTTAAGTTATCTGCTTACCGGCCAAAAGACCCAGACCGAAGACTATACTTATGGGGAGCGGCTGGTGGATCCCAAGGCAAAGATAGAGACCCAGACAGATGGCAAGATAATGGTCCAGGAGATGCCTCTTCAGTGTAATCAGATAGAGGAGGTTATCAAGATGTATAAGACTCAAGGCTACGGCACTAATCAGGCGGTCATGGAGATAGGGATGCCTTCCGATATTAAGTTAAATGACCCGCCCTGCCTGCGATTGATAGACACCCGGGTACGCTACGGAAAACTACATTTTATATTATATTTCCGTTCCTGGGACCTTTGGGGCGGAATGCCCTCGAACTTAGGCGGGCTAGAGCTGGTCAAACAATATATGGCTGAGGAGATCGGCGTGGAAAACGGAGAGATAATCGCCTGCTCCAAGGGCCTGCATCTTTATGAATACGCCTGGGAACTGGCCAAACAGAGGACCCACAAATACGATCTGGAAATAAAAATAAAATAGAAGATAGTAAAGGTAGATTACTACTTAAAAATCCCTTGCCGATAATACCTCGCAAGGGTTTTTGTATAATCAGCATATTTTGGGGAAAAAATGAAAAATAGGACAAAAATATTTTTAATAATTTCCGGTTTAATTTTTTTCTATTATCTGCCGTTAGAGTCATTGCCGTTTGGGGGTCCGGCCTTTGAGGCACTGGCATTACTGAAATGGTATGCCAGAGAACATGTTTTACTGTGTCTTCTCCCGGCCTTTTTTATTGCCGGGGCAATATCCGCTTTTATTAGCCAGGCCTCAGTAATAAAATATTTTGGCGCAAAGGCCAAAAAGATAGTGGCCTATGGCATCGCTTCTGTCTCAGGGACTATTCTTGCGGTATGTTCTTGCACGGTACTGCCTCTTTTTTCCAGTATATACAAAAAAGGCGCCGGCTTGGGACCGGCGATAGCGTTTCTATATTCCGGCCCGGCTATAAACGTGTTGGCGATAATCATGACGGCGCGAGTGCTTGGGTGGCAACTAGGCCTGGCCCGGGCAATAGGGGCAATTTTATTTAGTATAATCATCGGTCTTTTGATGCATTTTATATTTCTTAAGGAAGAGAGACAACGGCATGCCGAAGGTTATTTTCAGCCATCCGAAAAAAGTGACACCAGGGTGCTTTGGAAAAATGGCCTCTACTTTTTCTGCATGATCGCGATTTTGGTTTTTGCCAATTGGGCTGAAGGCGGGGCAGCGGACAGGGGATTGGCAAGCGGGATTTCTAAAATTAAGTGGTATTTAACAAGCTTTTTCGCCTCGGCACTGATTTTTATGATAATCAGATGGTTTAAAAAACAGGAGCTGAAAAATTGGTTAAGCGCAAGCTTAAGGTTTGCGCAGCAAATTATGCCTCTTTTATTCATGGGTGTTCTGATAGCGGGTTTGCTTTTAGGCCGGCCTCAAGGAGAAGGTATCATTCCTGCGAGGTTCATAGAATCATTGGTAGGTAGCAATAGTTTGCTTGCCAACCTTTTTGCTTCTATGGTAGGCGCGTTTATGTATTTTGCGACCTTAACTGAGGTCCCGATATTGCAGGGTTTGCTCGGTTCGGGCATGGGTAAAGGTCCGGCGTTGGCTTTACTTTTGGCAGGGCCGGCTTTAAGTTTGCCTAATATGTTTGTTATAAGAGGGGTATTGGGGACTAAAAAGACGATTGTATATGTATGCCTCGTGGTCATTATGGCTACTTTTTCAGGCATGATTTTTGGTGTATTGATCAGATAAAAAGGAGGGTGTTTATTATGGAGTGGAAGATATTCTTCGCGACATTCGGTGCGGTCTTTCTTGCCGAACTGGCGGATAAAACACAGCTTGTGGGCATCGGCATGTCAGCAAAATCCGGAAAGCCGTTAATAGTCTGGCTGGGTTCGGTATCCGCATATATTATCATTACCGCTGTTTCGGTCATAATAGGGGCGGCTTTAGGCAAATACATTAAACCTGAGCTCATGCGTTATTGCGGAGCGACCCTATTTTTAATAATAAGCATATTGATGTTCTGGGGCAAGATCTAGACAGTGGGTTTTGCCTTGGGTTTGTTGGCTTTTGGTGGGTTATATAGGATATATCAAATTTTGGTTGACAAATATGGGAGAAAATAGTATAATGTGGACCGTAGTAAATAAGGGAATGGAAGGCTTGGACCGCAAGGTAAAAGAAACTTCGCCTTGCGTCTTTTTGTTTCTGCCGTTATTTACTATATTTTAGTAAGAAGGAGGTGTAGTAAGTAATGGCA